>NZ_SPPA01000012.1:0-74695 GCF_004569585.1 Muribacter muris
ATATGGCCCAAGTGAATGAACAAGCAGGCGTTCACGTTGGCAAAGAGGGAATGGACGTTACGGTACTCAACCATACGCAAAATAACGGCGGCATCCTGACGAGCGATGCCCCGAAAAGTGCAAACCGTTTCAGTACGGGGACGTATGGGGAAAGCCATATTAAGAACCACAGCGAGCTGAAAACGCGCAATATCAGCGTAAGCGGCAGGACAAGCGGGCTGCCGATTTTTGATGATGTAGCCCCGTTCACGACTAAAATTGAGAAACCGAAGGGATATGAAAATATGTCAAGTAAAACTAGACGATATGCTGAAATGAAAAATGCTACATTGGCTTTAAAAGAAGCCATAAATAAAGGACAGGTGAATAAAAATCAATTTACGAAGAAGCAATTAGAGGATATTAACCAAGGTAAAGTAAGTATTGAAGAATTTACTTGGCATCATAATGCGCAAAGTGCACCAAATAATATGCAATTAGTTCCTTATAATATTCATGATGCTGTTCGTCATATAGGTGAAGGATCTTTAAGTGAAGGGAGATAGTATATGAAAAAATTTAGATATTTAGACATTGACGATGAATATGCAAGTAAGGTTAGTCAAGAGATCATTTCTGAATTTGAAAGTATATTCAATATCAAATTACCCAGTTTATATGTTGAATTTATTACAGAATATAACAAGGCGTCTGTTAGACAAGACACCTTTGATTACTATGATTCATATAACCAAGAAGAAGCACTTGTTGGTTTTGGATTTGATAGCTTTGAAACAGAAGAAAATATTGAACCAGGAAATAATATATTAAGGCAATGGATCTATGACGATGAAATTTATGGTTATCCATATGTTTATTCTTTTGGTAGTACAGGAGCAGGAGATTTTATCTGTTTTGATTATCGGGATAATCCATTAGGAGATAATCCTAAAATATGTATTGTCATCCACGATGAATATGATGAACAAACAGGTAGGAGATTACTGTTTCCAGTTGCTGATGACTTTGAGGAATTCTTGGATAAACTTTATGATTTTAATGAACGTTATCCTGAAGGATATTCAAGCGCTCTATTTCAAGCAAAATTTTGCAAAAAATAAGTGCAAGCTCAAAATAATATGCAATTAGTGCCTAGAAATATCTATAAGACTGTTGAGCATATTGGAGAGGGGGCATTAAATGAGGGAAGATAGTATGAAAAAATTTAGAAATCTAGAAATTTATTATGATTATGGTTGTGTTTCAAGAGAAATTATTTCTAATTTTGAGAAGAATTTTAATATTAAATTACCTGATTTATATATTCAACTAATTACAATATATAACGCTCCTGGAGTTAATCAGAACTATTTTGATTACTATGATTCATATCATGATGAAGATGAAGGCGCAAGTTTTTGTTTTGAAGGATTTGAAACAGATAGTAATATTGATAGTCCTCCAGAAAATATATTAGGACAATATCTTTATGATGATCCTATTTATGGTTATGAAAATGTTTATTCTTTTGGTAGTACTGCTCGTGGTGATTATGTTTGTTTTGATTATCGGGATAACCCATTAGGAGATAATCCTAAAATATGTATTGTCATTCACGATGAATATGATGAAAAAACGGGTAGGAAATTGCTGTTTCCGGTTGCTGATAACTTTGAGGAGTTTTTAGATAAGCTTTATGATTTTAATGAACGTTATCCTGAAGAGTAATATTCAAGCACTCTATTTCAAGCAAATTTTTGCAAAAAGAAATAATAGGCAGAAGAGGCATTAGCGACAGCCAAAGCGAATAATGACGCTGATATTGACGCAAAACAGACCGCCTACGTTGAAGCGAAAGCGAAAAGCGAACGCTGGTCGGAAGGTGGTTCAAGTCGGCGTAAAGTGGACGCGGCAGTGGCAGTACTGGGGGCAATTCTTTCGGGTAAAACCACGGCGGAAACGGCAGTCGCCGGGCTATCGCCGGAATTGAATGCCCAAATTCACACTCTGACGAAAGACAACAAAGCGGCGAACTTTTTGCGCACGGGGTGTTATCGTCAGTGGAAGCTTACGCAGCGGGGTTAGACCCGCTGGCAGGGGCATTAGCGGGCGTGGTCGATAAAATTCCTTTTCTACACAGAGTTTTCTGTAAACTTTTGAAAAAGATGAATGATCGTTCATTTTGCGACTAGTCCAAAGCAGAGGATTTATTTACAATAGCTCTATTTTCTATCAGAAGGAAGACCAAATGCAATTTTCCAAAATCAGCTTTACCCTTGTTGCCGCCTTAGTTCTGAGTGCGTGCAGCAGTAAAATGAGCCAAGACGGTTCGCTAGAACAAGCACAGCAAACCTACCAGCAATATCAAGATATCAGTCAGCAATTCCAGATCAATGAAAAATGGTGGCAGAACTATCAAGATCCGGAATTAAACCGTCTAGTCGAAACAGCATTAGCCAATAATATTGATTTAGCCAAAGCCGCTATTGCCGTCAATCGTGCATTATACAATGCCAATTTAGTCGGTGCGGATTTAGTGCCAACCTTTAACGGCAGCGGTTCTGCTTCCGCATCAAAAGGGGTTGGCTCGGCGGACAGAAACGCTGTTTCAACCGGCACCTCCAATCGCAGTAACCAACTTGGTTTTAATTTAAGCTATACCCTTGATCTTTGGGGACGTTTAAAAGATATCGCCAGTGCGGCAGAATGGGAACATAAAGCTACCCGAGAGGATTTACAGGCAGCCCGTTTGTCCTTAATTAACAGTGTCATTAACAGCTATTACAATTTAGCTTATTACCAAGAAGCGATCCGTGTTACCCAGCAAAGTATCAAAAACTACGAGCAGATGAGCAAAATTCTCACGAATAAACTTAATGCCGGTGCAATTGATCAATTAAGTGTGGCTCAATCAATTCAAGCCGCATTAGCCGCAAAAAATACCCTTATCAGCTTACAGTCTGCCCGTAAAACCGCAGAACAAACCTTGCGTAACTTGCTTAATTTACAGCCAAACCAACCGCTTGCAGTACGTTACCCAAGCCTAAGCAAAGTTAAATTGCAGGGGGTAAATCTAAATGTGCCGGTATCTGCTATCGCTAACCGTCCTGATGTCATCGCCCGTTTGCAACGTTTACAAAGTGCGTTTAACAGCTTAACTGCGATGGAAAATAGCTGGTTCCCGACTATCACCCTAGGCGGCAGCCTAGCCAGCAGTGCGGTGAAAGTCGGCGATGTTGTGGATAATCCTGTGGCGGGCGGGACAATCTCGTTCAACTTGCCTTTCTTAGATTGGAACCGTGTGAAAAACAACATTAAGATTTCCGAAGAGAACTACAAATTGGCGAAGCTGAACTACGAACAGACGATCACCAGCGCCCTGAACGAAATCGACACCTACTATGCGGCATACCAACTTTCCCGCAACGGCTACGCCAATTTACAAAAACAGTATGAATACGATAAACGCATCAGCGGCTACTACAAAAACCGTTATCAACAGGGCGTATCCGAATTGCGTGAATGGTTAAATGCAATCAACGCCGAAAACACCTCGCAGCGAGCCTTACTCGAAAGTAAATATACTATTCTGCGTAATGAAAATGCGGTTTATCAAGCAATGGCAGGCAAATACCAACGCTAACCCCTCTTACAAGCGATCAGATCCCCTTAATTTATTACAAAGCAAGGGGATTTTTATGTCCGCTCCCTATTCATTGCAGAAAAGGGTATAATCCCCCGCTCATTTTTATTTCTATACCGATTACAATGAAATTTATTATTAAACTTTTCCCTGAAATTATGATTAAAAGCGACTCCGTTCGAAAGCGCTTTATCAAAATTCTCACCAGTAATATCCGCAATGTATTAACAAAACACGATGAAACCGTTGCCGTTGTTCGCCATTGGGATTTCATCGAAGTTCGCACTAAAACTGCCGACAACGCACCGCTAATACTGGATTTGCTGCAACGCACTCCCGGTATTCACCATATTTTGGAAGTGGAAGAAACTCCGTTCAACTCGCTACACGATATCTTTGAGCAAACCTATCAAGCGGTCAAAGAGACACTGGTCGGCAAAACATTCTGCGTACGGGTACGCCGCAAAGGCAAACACGACTTCCGCTCCCTCGATGTTGAACGCTATGTCGGCGGCGGTTTAAATCAACATATTGAGTCCGCCAATGTACGTCTGACTCATCCTGATGTAACGGTGCGTATTGATATTGACCACGACAAAATGCTACTGATTAAAGCACGCCACGAAGGTTTGGGCGGCTACCCGATCGGCACACAGGAAGATGTGCTGTCGCTCATTTCCGGCGGATTTGACTCCGGCGTGTCGAGCTATATGCTCATTCGCCGAGGCTCACGGGTACATTACTGTTTCTTTAATTTGGGCGGCGCTGCGCACGAAATCGGCGTCAAACAGATGGCATATCACATTTGGCAACGTTATGGCAGCTCTCACAAAGTCCGTTTTGTCGCCATCAATTTTGAAACAGTGGTAGGCGAGATTTTGGAAAACGTCGATAACGGGCAAATGGGCGTAGTATTAAAGCGAATGATGGTGCGGGCTGCTAGCAAAATAGCTGAACGCTTTGATATTCAAGCAATCGTAACCGGTGAGGCCTTAGGGCAAGTCTCCAGCCAAACCCTTACCAATTTACGCTTAATTGATAAAGCTGCCGACACTTTGGTGCTACGCCCACTGATTGCCCACGACAAAGAGCAAATTATTGCAATGGCAAAACAGATCGGCACGGACGATATTGCCAAGTCAATGCCAGAATTTTGTGGGGTGATCTCGAAAAATCCAACAGTAAAAGCGGTTGAGAGTAAAATTCTTGAAGAAGAAGGGCATTTTGACTTCACAATCCTTGAACAAGCGGTTGCCAACGCACAATTTTTGGATATTCGAGACATTGCCGAACAGACAGAAAAAGAGGTTGTATCCGTCGAAACAACCTCCGCATTGGGCGAAAACGATGTAATTTTAGATATTCGCAGCCCGGAAGAAGTAGATGAAACCCCTTTTGAATTAGCTGGTGTCGAAGTTAAACAACTGCCGTTCTACAAACTCTCCAGCCAATTTGTCGGTTTGGATCAATCCAAAACCTATTTGCTCTATTGCCAACGTGGTGTGATGAGCAAACTGCAAGCGCTCTATTTAAAGGAAAACGGTTTTCACAACGTCAAAGTCTTCCGCTAAAAATAATGGGCTGAAAAGCCCACTATTTTAACCTCGTTCGGATTTTAATTTGCGGATAAGTTCCAGATTTGCCGGAGGGAACTGCCCTTCATCAAGTTCGGACTGTGCCAGCCAAAAGCCTTCCTGCCCTTCTCGTCCAAAGGGTTCGCCAACCCACTCTTCAACCAAATAGAAGAAAAACGCTATCGTTTTATTCGGGTAGTCAAAACAAAAATGTTCATAAGGAAAGGCACTTAATACGTGAATGCCGATTTCTTCTTCCAATTCACGTTTTAAGGCTTGCTCCGGTGTTTCCCCTGCTTCGACTTTTCCGCCCGGAAATTCAAGGGATTGTGCAAAATCCTGACCTTCCAGCCGTTGTGTGAGATAAATTTGTCCAAATTCGTTGCGGATAATGCCCGCAGCAACTTGAACGATCGGTTTATCCATTTTATATCCTACTGTTTTTCCGTGTTGAAACAGGCGGTCAGTTTAAGTGGGATTTTTGCAAAAACGTTGCACATTTTTCCGCTAAACCGACCGCTTGCGCCTTTATGCGTAGCGTGCTTTGCTACCGTGGCAGTGCTTATATTTTTTGCCTGACCCGCACGGGCAAGGCTCGTTGCGTCCGATATTCAAATTTGCAAAATCTTGCTCCAAACCGCCCGCTTGTGTGCCGCTTTCCGCCCCTTCCGCTTGGTAAGCGGCGGCTTCCTGATCGGCAAGGGCTTGACGTTCACGCTCCGCCTGTTCGACTTCCTCTTGGCTGCGGACTTGGATACGGCTTAAAATGCTGATTACGTTGGCTTTCAGATGATCCAGCATTTCGGTGAACATCGCAAAAGATTCTTTTTTATACTCTTGCTTCGGATCTTTTTGCGCATAGCCCCGCAGGTGAATCCCTTTGCGTAAATAATCCATTGCGGATAAATGCTCTTTCCAAAGTTCATCAAGGTTTTGTAACATTACGCCTTTTTCAAAGTTGCGCATTACCTCTGCGCCCACGATTTGCTCTTTCGCTTGATACTGCTGTTTCGCCAGCTCAATAATCCGCTCACGCAGGGTTTCCTCGTGCAGATCGCTCTCTTTTTCAAGCCATTCGGCAATCGGCAATGCCATTGCAAACTCTTGTTTTAAGCGGTTTTCCAACCCTTCGATATCCCACATTTCTTCGATAGATTGCGGCGGAATATATTGGTCGATCACTGCATTGAACACATCGGCACGGATAGTTTCAATCATCGGTGAAATATCGTCCGTTTCAAGCAAATGATTGCGCTGCTCGTAAATGGCTTTACGTTGTTCGTTTGCGACATCATCGTATTGCAGAAGGTGCTTACGGCCGTCAAAGTTATGGGCTTCCACTTTTGCCTGCGCCGAGGCAATCACTTTGGTCAGCAATTTAGATTCCATCGCCTCGCCCTCTTCGGTGAAGGCTTTGCGCATCATATTCAACTTGCCTTCGTTAAGGTAAATGCGCATCAACGCATCGTCCAGCGAGAGATAGAAACGGGACGAGCCCGGATCGCCTTGCCGCCCTGCCCGTCCACGCAACTGGTTGTCGATCCGGCGGGATTCGTGGCGTTCCGTACCGATAATGTGTAAACCGCCGGCTTTCATTACGGTATCGTGGCGAGCATGCCACTCTGTTTTGATGGCTTCGATTTGTTCATCGGTCGGATTATCCAACTTAGCGATTTCTGCTTTCCAGTTACCGCCCAAGACAATATCCGTCCCCCGTCCCGCCATATTGGTCGCAATGGTAACTGCACCCGGATAGCCGGCATCGGCGACAATTTCTGCCTCTTGTGCGTGGAATTTTGCATTCAATACTTTATGGGGAATACCGGCTTGGGTCAGTGCTGCCGAAAGCGCTTCCGATTTCTCAATCGAGATTGTGCCGACCAGCACCGGTTGATTGCGGGCAATACAGCCTTCAATGTCCTTAATCACCGCTTGGAATTTTTCCGGCTCGCTCTTAAACATTAAATCCGTTTTATCATCGCGGATCATCGGGCGGTTGGTCGGAATTACCACCGTATCTAAGCCGTAAATTTGTTGAAATTCAAAGGCTTCGGTATCGGCTGTACCCGTCATACCGGCTAATTTTTCATAAAGACGGAAATAGTTTTGGTAGGTGATTGAGGCAACCGTCTGGTTCTCCCCTTGAATATTCACCTTTTCTTTGGCTTCGATCGCCTGATGCAGCCCGTCAGACCAACGGCGACCTGCCATTGTCCGTCCGGTATGTTCGTCAATAATCACCACTTCGCCGTCTTTCACGATGTAATCTACGTTGATCTCGAACAATTTGTGCGCACGTAATGCGGCATAAACGTGATGCAACAAGCTGATGCGCGCCGGTGAATAGAGGCTTTCGTGTTCTTGCATCAAGCCCATTTCGGTGAGTAATTGTTCGACTTTCACCTGCCCCCGTTCGGTCAAATGCGCCTGTTTATTTTTCAGATCAAGGGTGAAATCGCCTTCGCCGGTAAATTCTTCGCTGTCTTCTTTATCCTGTGCAATCAAATGCGGAATGACTTTATCAATCGCTTGATAAATATGGGTGGCATCTTCCGCCGGCCCGGAAATAATAAGCGGTGTGCGTGCTTCATCAATCAGGATAGAGTCCACTTCATCGACCAACGCATAATGCAGCGGACGTTGAAAACGTTCCTCTTTAAAATGGGCGAGATTATCCCGCAAATAGTCAAAGCCTAGTTCACTGTTGGTTGCGTAGGTAATATCCGCCGCATAAGCCTGACGTTTCTCATCGGGGGCTAAACCGGGGATATTGACCGCCACACTCATTCCTAAAAATTCAAATAACGGGCGGTTTGTTTCGGCATCACGGCGTGCCAAGTAATCATTAACGGTAACAACGTGTACGCCTTTGCCCGTTAAGGCGTTTAAATAGCAAGGTAAGGTTGCGGTGAGCGTTTTCCCTTCTCCCGTACGCATTTCGGCGATGTTACGTTCGGTCAGCACCATACCGCCGATAAGTTGCACATCAAAATGACGCATTCCCAACACCCGCTTACTCGCCTCACGCACCGTTGCAAAGGCTTCGTGTAACAGGCTGTCAAGGCTTGCCCCTTCGGCTAAACGTTGTTTAAATTCTGCGGTTTTTGCTTGTAATTGCGCATCGGTTAATTGTTCAAATTCCGGTTCTAATTTATTGATTTGTGCCACACGCTTGTTTAAACGGCGTAAGGTGCGATCATTGCTGCTGCCGAAAATCGCCGTCATCAATTTTGTTAACATAAGGTTTTCCAATTCTCAAATAGGGTGAAATAAAAAGCACTTGCCCGCTCGGCAAGCTATTCAAAATACAATATCAAACGGATTAAGCGTATAGCGGCCCTGCCCGAATAGGCGGTTTAGGCGAAACGATCAAGCGGTAAGATGCGGTAAAAAATTCACAAAATATCACCGCTTGCAACGGTTGGAAAGGGATAATCGGTGAATCGAACCGAACAAAATAGGGCTGCTCCGACTCGGCGCTGTCCATTTCGATCATTTCAGGGGCAAACACTTGCGAATTTTGGGTATCCTCGTGCAAATGCCCGTTTGCTAAATGCGGCAATGCGAAAATTGCCACCAATCCCACAAGAAATGGCGACCAAAATGCCGATTTAGAAAAGTAACGAAAAGATCTCATTAGTCGATTTACTGAAAAAATTGTGCCGATTATACGATAATTTTTGTAGAATGTTGCCAATTATGGTGATAAATCCACGAAAAACAAGGCAAAAGCGAGAAAACAGATGAAAAAAAACACAACTAGAAACATCGGCGAGCTTTTACAGAACTCAAGCCTTGCTAAGATTGTCCAACGCGCTAACGAACTCAATATGTTGAACCATAACATTCAACAATTATTGCCAAGTCAATATCGTGGGCTTTACCGAATTGTCAATTTATACGATAATTTACTCGTTTTTGAGGTGCAAAATGCCACCGTCCGTCAGGGGCTTTTGCTGCAACAAGCCCATTTACTCAAACGCATTCAAACGGATTTACCCCAAGTCAGCGAACTTCAGTTTAAGGTTAATCCTGATTTTAAACCCGTTTAATTGCCTTTTTGAACCGTGAGGAATTAACAATGAAAAAGATTATTCTAATGTCTATCGCCACCCTGTTAAGTGCCTGCTCTACGCTCTCGCCAAAAAGCGTCTCCGGTACTTATGAAGGGACGCTCCCTTGTGCCGACTGCGAAAAAATCGAAGCAAAATTGGTATTAAATGCAGACAGCACTTATCAATACAACACGTTGTATTTTAAAAATAAAGAGAAACACCCATTCATCGAAAAAGGCACTTACACTTGGGACGGCAATAAAAAAGGTGTTATCCGTTTAACCAATTCCGGCAATTTAGCGGTGAAATTATCCGATACTTTCGTAGAATTTTGCGATGCGAACGGCGAAACGAGCAAAAGCGGTAATAATTATAAACTGCATAAAACCCAGTAACTTTCAGGCTTCGCTTGCTTACCCACATCAGCCGAAAAGGGCGGTATTGTCGCCCTTAAATAAAGCTGGTCTATTTTGCTTGTTTGAGCTTGTCCACCGTTTTAATCACCGCCCTCGATTGTTTGTCCATTGATACTTCAATGCGGTGATCAACCACCACATTCATATTGATAGTGATCCCCTCCGGCGGGGTTTCAAGCTGAATTTTCGGCGTGCAAGCGGTTAGATTCAGCCCGGATATTGCAATCAGTAACAAAGCCTGTTTCATTGACGTTTATCCAATTGTTGATAGAGAGAGTGTTCAATCTGCTGCTCAAATTGCGAACCATAGTTAATCAGTTTCCAGAGTTCAAACAGATTTTCTTGATGGCTGTAATTGAGATTGAGATTGATTTTGGCATTCTGGTGTTCGGCAAGCTGCGAACGAAGTTGTGCCGCCAGCCGCATTTGCCCTGTTTTATCCACATTCACCCGGGCGGTAAGCTGATTTACCTGACTCTCATTGACCATATACGCCAAAATCCGTTCCGTATAACCGCCGTTGCGGATCGCCTCAATCAATTCAGCCCCTAATTTTAAACGGGGTTTGCCGAGTTGGGTGATCGAGCCGTTGCAGATATAGCAAGGGTTGCCTTTCAACCAAAACGGAAAAACCGCACTCGCTTTGCCCGATAAATTGAGCTGATGATATTGCGCCAAAGCCAATATCTCCTCAAATTGTATCTGATCGAGATTAAGATAGGCGACCTGCGTTTGCGGTAACGCAAATTTTGCCACATTCAAACTTCCGCCGAGCAGATTCAGCGATAATTCCCGCAAAAAGAGCGGGCGGCGTTTACTATACGGCCAATGTCCGTGGATTTTCACCCGAATATTTTCCATTTTTAGCCCGATATCCAGCAGATCCGCCCTCAATTCAAGCGGTTTTTTCATTCCGATATCCACTTCATTTCGCTTGAGCTGGTAGGGCAGCGAAAATTGTATGCCCTTCATTTCGCCGTTCGGAAAAGAGAGGCTACCGTTTTTAATTGAAAAATGCCCGCCGGCAATCAGCCCTTGCTCCGCCTCAAAGCTAAACGCGGTTTCCCCTTTTACCGAACCACCGGTAATCAACCAGTTTTGGCGAAACGGAAAAAGCGACTGGAACACCGTAGCAGGTTGTGCCAACCAATATAGCCGCCCTTTAAATCGGCTCTGATTTTCCGTCAATTCACGGCGGGCAAACAGACGGATCGGCCCAAGCCGCCCCGCCGTTACTTCACCTTTAAGGTTCAGATTTTCCACCTCGCCGTTAAAAGTCAGCCTTGCCGTTGGTTTGATCAACTCGCCGCCATAGTCAAAAATGACTTTAGGTGCGGATAATTTCACCCCACCGTTCAGTTGAAAATCTTGATAAGCAAATTGAATCGGTTCGCTCAAACTGAGCCGTGTTTGATCGATGCGTACGCCGTTGCGGTGGATTTTTGCCAAATGCCCATCAAATTCACTCAACTCGACCAAATTTTTATGCCATTTTCCCCGCCCCGAGACCTTTAAACGATTGTTTAACGCATTAAGGCGGCTTTCTCCCCAAAAACGCCATTGCCATTGATCCTTGACTGCTTCTTTTGCGGTGGGATCTTGGAAGAAATCTAATGCACCGGCTTTAAAATTTTTGGCATAACCGTCCAAGTGCATCTCAATCCCTTTAAAATCGGGGCTTTCTCCACGGAAAATGGCTTGTAAACGCCCGTGAATCCCCTGTTTATCCACCCGAATGCCCGCCAATGGAAAACGCAGGTCGTGAATCGTGAGAAAGCGTTCTTTGCCTGTCATACGCAACAAAGCGCCCTGTAAAAAACGCAGGCGTAGATCGTCAAACTCTCCGCTAATCTCAAGAGGCACACTACTGTATAAAATAAAATTTTGATGCTTCACATTACCGGTGATTTGAAGCGGTAACATCAGGGCATTTTTTTGCAATATCCCGTTTTGGGTGCTCACCACAATATTGCCCTTACCTTTGCTGTTTTGCGACAAAATACTTAGCCGAAACGCCGTATCAAGCGGTAGCCATTGCCCCGGATTTTGCGGGCGAAACTGCGCATTGATAAACATTTTGAGCGGAAACTCTGCAAAGCCCTGCCAATTCAGCAGCCCTTGTTCAATATTCAGACTTTGCTCATCAAACCGAAACGGCAAAGTGAGCAACGCTTCCGACTGGTTCGCCGAATTAATCGTCAGTTGCCCCGCAACCGCCTCTGCTTTTTGCCACGCCAACGTTGCCGAGCCTTGTTGCAAGCGAGGTTCGGTAATTACGCTCCCCGGTAATTGCCATTGATAATTTACCTTAAGCTGAAGCGGTAATCGGGTTAAATCCTCGTCTAATGTCGCAGATAGCTGCCCTTGATGCCATTCATTCTCATTTGGTTGATAGTGGATTTGTGCTGAAAGGCGATGATTTTCCAACTCTGCCTGCAATATTGAGCCGTTTTGGGCGAGGGAAGCGGTCAGTTTAGGCTGAAAATAGGCAAATTCAAGCTGTGAGGGTTGAGCGAACAGCGCCGCTAGGCGAGACGGGGAATCTGTCGGGAAATTGACTACCGAAAAAGCCTCAATATTGGCTTTTGCGTCCGGTAGCCACGCAAGCCATTCAGCAAGCTGAACAGGGCTATCGTCCGAGGGGGAAGCAGTCAGCTTTGCTAAACAGGCGTAATCCAAGACCGCTTGTTTCACTTCCAGTTGGCGTTGCGCCCACCAAACCAGCTTGAGATTATCTACACTCACTAGCGGGCAATTTTCCGCTTTTAACTGAAAACGGGGCAAGTGCAACTGTTTAAGCGAAGCCGAAAACCCATCGGGCATTGCAATCGTCCACCCTTTCGGTAACGCATAATTGATCACCGCCGTTAATTGCGGGCTAGGCAGCCAAAGCATACCGGCAACGGCAAGCCCGATAAATCCGGCAATCAGCGTGAGGCTTCGCTTAATGCTCATCTAAACGGCATTGATTAAAGGGTAAAGCAGCGACAGGAAAGTTGCTACCGTCCAAGCGGTCGGTTGCTTGATATTTTTCCCCAACAAAAGCCAACCGAGCATCGCCAAAATCACAAATTGCCCTGCAAAAAAGAGCAAATAAGGGCTAATTGCCATTGTCGGCATTCGTTGCAGGTGCTGATAAAGCACAAAAACCGTCCAAATATAATTCGCAATTAAGGCAAAAAGTGCCAGTTGAACCAATAATTTCAAAAAGCCTTCCAAACGGCTGCGAGCAAGCACCAAATACCAACCGGCAAGTAAAATGCCCAGTTGCAGTTGGGCAAAGTTATTGGCTCTCGCCCAATTAAACAGAGACGGAATTTCAACCCAATAAACCATTAAGTATTGCACCACACCAACAGCAACTGTGGCTAATCCGCAATAAATTAAGGTGCGGGAAATTATTTCATCTTCCGGCAATTTCCAATAAATCAGCGGGAATATCAGTGCCGCACAGCTTGCAACCCACATTGGTGAGTGCTTTGGCGTAAACGCAACCAAATAGGCAAGATGCCCTAACGCAAAAACTAGTAGGAACGGCAGAATGAAGGTCAAACGCCCTTTCTGCCCAGGGCAGATTTGCCCTTTCCAAAGTACAACAAAAGCAATAGCCCCCGTAATAAAAAACGCCAGCAGATAAGGCGAAATGAAAATACTGTTCGGAATACCGCCAAAATGGTTCAACGCCATTTCAATCAATAACATCAATAAGAGCGGCAATACTGCGTGGGTAGCAATCTCTAATTTTGAGGGGGTGTGCTGATCTTGGGACATAATCTCAATTCAAAAATGATTTTAGAGCAGGATTATGCCATAAATCAGCCAAAGTGAGTATCTAAAAGGCTTGAACCTCTAAAAACGTGCAGAAAAACTAAATACCTCTGCTAATTTCCTTATATTTGTGATAGACAACGCCCCAGCAGGTTCAGGATAAGTATCGTAGGGTTTCTCTGAATGTCTCTTTACCAACAAACACATAAGGTTGCGTTGCCTGTTCATCACTCACGCTTTTTCGATAATATTTCCCCTTTAACGCTAATTTGTCAGCCAGTTGTTCAACAATTATCTGTGCTTCATTACGCAGCACTTGTTCAAATGATTTTTGCTTGGTTTGTTGCTGTTGAAAAAGTTGGCATAATGCTTGATATTGGGTCATTTATCCTCCTTAATCGCCATAAGGTCAATCATACACTTTGCTACGGTGATTGATTTTGATGACGGTGATAATCAGCTCACCATTTTGAATTTGGGTTATCACACGGTAATCCCCGATACGATAACGCCAATACCCCGCTAGATTACCGGTTAGCCCTTTTCCTCTGACCGTCGGGTCATCTAATTTCGCGACATCTCTCAAATAAGCAAGAATGCGGGCAGATGTCGATTTATCGAGCTTTTGAAATTCCTTTACCGCACCGGGTAAAAATTTAATCTCCCAAGCCAAGCTCTGCCTCCAGCTCATCAATACCGACCAGTTGCTCGCCTGACTCTCGAAACGCTTTTAGGGCTTTATCCGCAAGGAAAATATCTTCCATATCTTCAAGGTATTTTAAAATTGCCTCTTTGGCATAAAAGGTTTTACTCCGTCCTGTTTCATCGGCAAGACGTTGTAAGCGGGTTTCAATCTCTTCGGGTAATCGTAGTGCTAACATAGTATGTTCCTCTTTGAATGCTATACAATTATAGCAACTTAATTACTGACTATCTAGCACAATGTTCACATACTCATCAAACCCTTTATCCCCTTGGGTTAAATCAATAAAACGGTTAATAAACGGCTTGGCAACAAACAAAGGATTGTCCTGCACCAGTGCCATTACACACCCGCAGATGTTGCCGTTATCCCGCGCGGTAAACACTTTGATTTGGGTGTAGGGCGTTTGCCCCGACCAGACTTGGAAAAAATGTTGCCAGCCGGTACGAAGCTGGGCGGTTTGGTCATAATGTTCGCCCACATAACTAAACAGCTCTGCCAGTAGCGTTTGCGACCGAGCAAGGTATTTAACCGCCCGCCCCAACGGAGCAGTTTCCAATCATTTCTAACATTCCCCGCAATAAAGACGTTTTTTACCAATATGTATATTGGATATTTGCAGATAACTTAATCCCTCCTCTTGTAGCGGTATTTCGAGAAGATACAGTTCATATTATCATCGCCTTTCCTTATAGCCTATTTTCAGACATAATTCCAATAAGGATGTTTATCGGAAGTATTGTATGTATCACATTTCAAGTTTTCGTAACCATAATATAAATAAGCAACAAATAGAGTAATTAACGAGATACTTTATAAGATTACAAACTCACCTAACAAATGATGAATGTAAGATATATTTTGTAACAAATAAGTTACAATCCTCCTTCCGATTTAGAGTATCCTGGTATGTCATACTAAAACGTGATGAAATCTTTCTTAGGATATGGATAAAAATCAGAAAGCCTACTGTTTATTCAGCGGACGTTTAACAGTTCAAGTCTTTTAGATACTCACTGCCACAAAGTTATGTCATAATACACACTCTTTTTTCTATTTAAACAGGATTTTATAATGCGAATTTTGCACACAATGTTGCGTGTCGGTAATTTAGAGCGAGCCGTTCAATTCTATACCGAAGTCTTAGGAATGAAATTACTGCGTACCAGTGAAAATCCGGAATATAAATACACTCTTGCTTTCTTAGGTTACGCCGATGAGAGTGAAAGCGCAGTCATTGAGCTGACTTATAACTGGGGGGTTGAAAGCTACGAATTAGGTACAGCCTACGGGCATATTGCCTTAGGTGTCAATGATATTTATGCTACGGTTGAAGCGGTGCGTCAAGCGGGTGGTAAAGTTACTCGTGAGCCTGGGCCGGTATTGGGCGGTAAAACGGTAATCGCTTTCGTTGAAGATCCGGACGGCTACAAAATCGAATTTATTGAGAATAAAGACGCTCAAAAAGCCCTCGGTCATTGATCTTCCCTTTAATTTGCGGGCGCTAACAACTCGCCCGCCCTTTTATTGATAACTTAGAATGACAACCTTATCCGAACCGATTAACTATAATTTAATGAAGCACCGCTTCCGAGGCTATCTGCCGGTGGTGATTGATGTGGAAACAGCAGGGCTAAATGCACAAACCGATGCATTACTGGAAATAGCGGCGATAACACTCAAAATGGACGAACAGGGTTATCTTCTGTTGGATCAGCAATACCACTGCCACATTCAGCCTTTTGAGGGGTCAAATATCAACCCCGATTCTCTTAAAGTTAATGGTATTGACATTGATAATCCGCTGCGGGGTGCGATACCGGAAACGATTGCGATCACGGAAATGTTTAAAATGGTGCGAAAAGCGGTGAAAGACAACGGCTGCCAGCGGGCTGTGATTGTGGCGCATAATGCTACTTTTGACCAAGCCTTTTTACAGGCGGCGGTAAAACGCATCAACGCCAAGCGAGATCCTTTTCACCCTTTCGCAATGTTCGATACCGCAACCTTAGCCGGTTTTATGTACGGGCAAACGGTTTTAGTCAAAGCCTGCCAAGCGGCGAACATCAGCTTTGACGGCAAACAAGCACATTCCGCCTTATACGATACCGAACGCACTGCCGAGCTGTTTTGCACAATGGTCAATCGTTTGAAAGATCTCGGCGGCTTTCCGCTCGCCCCCAACAATTAAGCAAGCGGTCGTTTTCTGCCTTATATTTGCAAAAAGGCTACCCAAAAAAGTAGCCTTTTTGTTTTTTAACTCAGTAACACCGATAGCCCTTCATATACCAAGCTGATGCCAAATAAGATAAAGATGACACCGGCAAAATTATCCAAATAGCGATTATATTTCGCATAAAATTGGCGGATTTTACGATGAGAAAATAGTAGGGCTACCAGCCAAAAATAGATTAAGGCACTGCCCGTCAGCATCAGTAGAACCCACAAAATATCGCTTAATCCATCAAGATTAGACACATAGCCGGCAAGTACGCTACTGAAAAAGACAACGATTTTCGGATTGGAAAGATTGATCAATAGCCCGCCGAGAATCTCTTGCCACGCAGATCGGCTCTGTTTCACCTCTTTCGCCTGCGCCAACGCCGCATTTTGGGTAATTTGCACCATTTTCAGCCCGCTATATGCCAAATAGCTACCGCCAATCAGCATTAAAATCTGCTGAAAATTCGGTAAAAGACGATTTAAAACCGCCAAGCCGAACAGCACAATCAACGCCCAAAACCCGACCCCGAGGGTTATGCCGATTGTCGCCAATACGGCACTACGGCGGGAACAGCTCATTGCCTGACGGCTAACATAGAAAAAATCAGGACCGGGACTGATCAACCCGACTAATTGTACAACAAAGATCGTCCACATTAGAGACTCCAATAGATTAGATAAAGGGTACACAGCGAGTAAATCGCCGCTAGAATATCATCAACCATTATGCCTAAACCGCTCGTGAGTTTTTGATCAAACAAACGGATTGGATACGGCTTCAAAATATCAAAAAATCGGAAAATGGCAAAGGTCAGCCCGTAGTAAAGCCAGTTATATTCGGGCAAGAATGAGAATATCATAAATATCGCAACCATTTCGTCCCATACAATTCGCCCGTCATCGTGTACGCCAAAATCCTCGCTGGTTTTTTGGCAGATATAACAACCGCCAATAAAACCTAGTACCGTTAATAATATAAAAATGGTCTGACAAGCGGTCAGTTGCCACAAAAAAATTGCAACAAACAAACCCATCAGACTGCCCCACGTCCCCGGTGCCGGTTTGATTAAGCCAGAGCCAAAGCCTAAGGCGATGAAGTGAATCGGATTTTTTAAATTCGGTTTCATTTTATTTGAAGTGGTCAAAGCCAATATGCGTAGGAAGCGGACATTCTTGCCCCTCTCGCCATAACGTTAAACCTTGTTCAACCGGCACAATTCGCCCGATACAATGGCAAGAAAGCCCTAATGCTTGTACCGTTTTTTCCATCTCTTCTCGGTATTGTTCGGCAACGGTAAAGCAGAGTTCATAATCTTCACCGCCCGTCAGCGCCCACTGTTCAGCTTGGGCAAGGGGATAATTTGCTCGCAACGGTTCAGAGATCGGCAGATTTTCAAGATAGAGCTGCGCACCGCACTGACTACGTTTGAGAATATGCCCTAAATCCGCTAATAAGCCATCGGAAATATCAATCGCACAACGGGAAAACGCCCTCAACATTTGCCCGAGCTCGACTCTCGGCGTAGGACGCAGATGCCGTTCAACACAATACGCTTGAGAGGCATTAAACGGCAAATGTGGCGGATTTAACAGTAATGCCAAGCCTGCCGCACTGTCGCCTAAATAACCGGAAACGAAAATCCAGTCGCCTATGTCAGCTTGATGCCTAAATAAGCCTTGTCCCTGAGGTAATATCCCCTGCGCCGTTAATGTAATAGATAAGCTGCCTTTTGTCGTATCGCCGCCGATTAAACTGACATTATAGCGATCTAAAATATCAAACAAGCTACGACTAAAAGCCTGCAACCAGCAGTGATCAACCTCAGGCAAGGTTAAAGCAAGAGAAACCCAACGGGGCGTTGCCCCCATTGCCGCCAAATCACTGAGATTTACCGCAACGGATTTATATGCTAAATCCTCCGGGGAAATTGTGGGTAGAAAGTGAGTACCGCAAACCAACGTATCCGTTGTTACGGCGAGTTGCTGCTCAGGCGATAATTGTGTTAAGGCACAATCATCACCGATTGAGAGAATAACACCGTTATGCGCCGTGCTATTTTCCCGCTGAAAATAACGCTTAATCAGATCAAACTCGCCCATTTTCGCTCAATTATTTACGCTGAAGTTTCGGTGCAAGTTTATCAAGTACACCGTTAATATATTTGTGGCTATCGTCGGAGCCAAACACTTTGGCGACTTCAATTCCCTCATTGATCGCCACTTTATAAGGCACATCCAACTCAAATTGAAGCTCGTAGGCAGATAATCGCAAAATTGAACGCTCAATCGGATCGACCTCATTCTCCGCACGATCCAAACAAGCTCGGAGCGATTCATCCACCGCCTCAATATTTTCGATCGTCCCTCTTAATAAACGGCGAAAATAAGGCACGTCAACACCTTTCATATCCTGCTCTGTAACAAAAGTCTCCGTGATAAAAGCCAATTCAACTTGTTCTACACTGTTTTGTGAAATATGCCAAGAATATAATGCTTGCACCGCACATTCTCTTGCCCGGCGACGGGGAGATATTTTTAATTCCATACAACCTTTCTAAATTCTCTTAAAAAACGGGAACGAATTTTAGCATAATCCCCCTATTTTTGCTTGGATTTCTTGTCAATTTTTGTGGCAACAACGGGCGGCTGCCGAATGATATAGGGGGTAACGAAAATCACTAAT
This sequence comes from Muribacter muris, assembly GCF_004569585.1. Classification (NCBI taxonomy): domain Bacteria; kingdom Pseudomonadati; phylum Pseudomonadota; class Gammaproteobacteria; order Pasteurellales; family Pasteurellaceae; genus Muribacter; species Muribacter muris. The sequence goes on from NZ_SPPA01000012.1 coordinate 19,045, forward strand.
TCCCGTTTGGAAATTTTATCCCGACTTTGACTGAACAGATGTTTTAAAACCGGAATACTACCCAATAACGGCACTTTATCCTCTCCTTTTGCGGTTAAATGTTGGAAAATGCCACCTAATACGATCGTTTCGCCGTGTTTTGCAAATACCTGTGTTTTGAGTTCCTGCTTATCTATCGTAATCAACTCACTTGCACCGCTGCGATCGTGAGGGGCATTTTGTGTTACAACAAGATCCAATAGAATTTGATGATCCTTTGAAATATGCGGAACGACCTCCAAACCTAATACTGCCTCTTTAAATTGAATATTTTTCATATCGGCTTTTCTATCGTAAATCGCATAGGGAATTTCCGCCCCCTGCTTGATACTGGCACTCTTTTTATCGGTCGTCAGCAAACGTGGACTGGCAATAATTTCCACACTATTTTCCCGTTCTAATGCGGTTAATTCCAAATCAAGTACCCGGCTATTGATAGAAGCAATCTGCAACGCCGCCGATGCCCCGTTTATCACCGGAAAATTCACATTTAACTGCGGTAGATTCGCCCCTTTTGCTTCCAATGAACCCGAAAACTTATGGTAATCCGCCGAAGGTGAAAAAACGCCCCAACGCACGCCTAATGCTTTTAAATGCTCGCTACTGATTGTTACAATCCGTGCCTCAATCGCAATTTGCTCCGTTGGTTGATCAATTTTCTTAATCAATTCAAGGAAATAATTTACCGATTGCGGATTATCTTTAATAATCAAGCGATTACTGCGATCATCAAAATGAAGATAACCATTCTCCGACAGCAGATTACCTTGCCCCTTCGTTAAAGATTCAATCACTTCAGAGGCTTTTGAATAATGTAATTTAACGGTTTTTGTGATCAATTTAGCCGGCTTCGGTAACGCACTCTGATTGAGTGATTGTGTTTTAATCGGGTTTTCTGTCTTTTCACGAATATAATAAATATGATTGTCTTGTTTAACATTTAATTGATGAATGTTGGCAAGGCTATGAATAATTTCATCAAAAGAGCTATTTTCAATTCTGAGGCTTTTTGTCGACTGAATATCATCAACCAATACGATATTTTTATCGTTTTCTTCGGCTAAATAACTGATAATCTCCGCCGTTGGCGCATTTTTTAAGGAGATTGAAATTGAATTACCTAAAACAGATAATGATATAAAATATATCATTGAAAAAATATAACGCATATTTCCTCCTAAAGTTTGATTGTCTTTATTAGTGGTTTTTGACAATCCTCACTTTTTCTCCAATCAATATAGCTTACTTGTTTTAAATCAATATGGTTAATTTGTATATCAGATAAAGTAAGATATTGATTTTCGCTAAAATCATATAATTTACGTTCCGAGTCGATAAATAATGCTTTATAATGTTCCGACAGTTTTATAAGCCCTACTAATCTCAATGTATCAAAATCAACATCGATCATTACTTCATCAAATTGACCCTGCGGGCGATAAGCGGTTGATTTCTGCGGTTTATTTGCAAAATTCTGCTCGTAACTAGCCGCTTGCGGCACTTTTTCTTCCACATAAAAGGGATCAGCTAATACACATAACGGGCAGAACAATAATAGGATTGTTATTCTTTTCATCATTGTTTCCTTTATTCATTTAACACAAGAGTAGCGTTTAATTGAACTAATTTATTTTTATGCAATTTTACAAGGCTTACCTCTTTAAACTTTAAACGATCAATTTGATTAAAGAGATGAATAATATTCAACAGTTCATCAGCTTGTTGATTAGCCGTTATATAGATATATTTTTCATCTAAAAATTGCCACTGAATACTTTCCACTTCTGCACTATTCTCGGTTAAAACAGATTTAATTTGCTGAGTAATTTCCGCCAAATTCGCATCTTTTTCAGTGAACTCACGTTGGCGCTTTTGCATTGCCGAGAGCAATGCGGATCGTTGCGCCTTTTTCTCCGATAATATAGGCATATCCGCCTCTAGCTGCCGATATTGATAATAGTGAGAAACACAATAGAAAGCCGGATACCCGACAATCATCACAATGATAGCAATCCCTATTTTCCACCAAGATTGATTGAGATAGTCCAATAATTGATAAATATAGCTATTCGGGTAAATATAATATTTGGCAAGTCTAGTTTTCATCTTTTTCACTCGCTAAATAAATGGTAAAGCCAAATTCAATCTCACTCATTTCATTAGTTTGAAAATGATCGAGTTGATAAGTATAGGATATATTTTTTAATTGCTTTTCAAGCTGCTCAAACTGATTATGATTCGTTAACTTTCCGACGAGTTTTAATTTGGGCAATGTCTCTATATAAAGTTGAATAAACTCTATACCACCTTGTACATTAAGGTTATGAATATAATCCAATAAAAAGATAATATGTGCTTTCGCTAACTTTTCAGAAGAGTGCTTTACTTTAGCTTGTTGTTGAAGTTCGGTTATTTTCTTTTCTATCTGTTGGATATCTTGCTTTATCTGTTTATTTTGTTGATTTAACGATTGGTTATTTTTACTTATTTTTTGGGCAAAAAACCATAAACTTAACGCCGCTAAGATAGCCAATATAAAGCATATCACTATAAAAATAAGGTGCTTTACACTTTTTTCCAGCCATTTTTGTTGGTGATATGAGGTTAAATTTATGCCCTGCCAGCCCATAAACAAGCTCCTAATGCTTTCAGATAAAGCGTAGGTTCGAGAATATCCGCTGTAAACATTACTTTTTCCATTGGATAAACCGTTATATTTTCCGGTAAATTTTGATAAACCTTTAATTCATCAAATTTAAAATGAATATAACGTCCTTGTATTTGATAGCAATATGCTGAAATATCGTCTAAAGGATCATTATTTAGATAATGCAATCCTCGAATAAAACAAAATAGTTCGCAATCTAAAACCTGCTTATTATTCAATACTATTTCATCAACATACGTTTTCTTAATTGCATACAAAATAACCCGGATAGCATCATTCTCCGAAAAAAGTTTAATTTGATAATCAAAATAAACATTCTCCAAACCCAGCGGTAATGTTTGATTAAAGTAATGCACTATCTGCCGATAAATCATTTTTTGGGAATAGTGTGCCGGAAAAAACAGATATTTCCGCCAAATAAACGGATAGGGGATCGCATAGACTAAACGAAATGCCGATAACCCGAATGCCGTCTGGATAATCTCAAAAAGCGATGGCATTGAAGCCGACTTAGCCAGCCAATGCACCTGTGGTTGATTATTTTTGAATGAGACACAACAAATATAATTGTTATTCTCACTTATTCCTACGATCGGAAAAAAGTGTTTCTTCTGCCATATTTTCACGGTAATGCTCCACCTATTTCATATTTAAGGAGATCAAATTATTTTTTTCGCTTATAATTACGCGTTATATCACGAACGTTGAAGCTATTTTGGTTTCAAATGTTAATGTCGTCATTTAGTAAAAGAGAATTTTTCGATGAAGATCGTAAAAATAATATTTAGTGCTTTACTTACGCTATTGATTGTGACTGCAATCGGCGGCGGGTTACTCTATATGCATCTTAAAGCGGATTTACCCGATGTCAGTAGTTTGAAAACCGTTGAATTACAGCAACCAATGCAAATTTTTACCGCAGACGGTAAACTCATCGGCGAAGTGGGCGAGCAGCGCCGTATTCCGGTCAAATTAGATGATGTGCCACAGGCACTGATTGATGCGATTATTGCTACCGAAGATACCCGTTTTTACGAGCATAAAGGGATTGATCCTAAAGGGATCTTACGGGCAATTATCCGTTCAACCCAAGGGGATACCCAAGGGGCAAGCACCATCACACAACAATTAGCCCGCAACTTCTTTTTGTCGCCGGAAAGAAAAATAGAACGCAAACTCAAAGAGGCTATTCTAGCGATTGAAATCGAAGAAAATCTCTCTAAAAACGAGATTTTGGAACTCTACCTCAACAAAATTTATCTCGGCTACCGTTCCTACGGGGTTGCCGCAGCCGCTAAAACCTATTTTAGCAAACGCCTTGATGAACTAACCCTTTCCGAAGTGGCGATTATCGCCGGTTTACCGAAAGCGCCTTCAACAATGAACCCGTTATTTTCGGTTAAACGGGCAGAACATCGCCGTAACGTTGTGCTTGGGCGAATGTTAGAGGTCGGCAAAATTACCAAAGCGCAATTTGAACAAGCGAAAGCCGAACCCGTTATCGCAAAATTTTACGGCTCGGCACTTGAATTTCGTGCCGACTATGTAACGGAAATGATCCGTCAGGAAATGGTCAAACGCTATGGCGAAGATGCCGCCTACAATAAAGGGTTCAAAGTCTATGCCACGGTACTGTCCGCCGATCAAAAAGCGGCACAAGACGCTCTGCGTGATAACTTAATCCATTACGATCGCCGCCACGGCTGGCGAGGTGCTGAAAAATTATGGCAACCAAAGGAAAAAGCGTGGGATGAAGAAAAGATCATCGATCATCTAAGCAAACTGCCTTATTCCGAGCCGTTTACCGGTGCAGCCGTCCTTGCCATTACCAAGGAAAAAGCCGATATTTTGCTGCCTAACGGTGATCGTGCCATACTCAAATTTGCCGGAATGAAGTGGGCAAGAAAATTCATCAACGACTCCGCACAGGGCAAAACCCCAACAAGCGTAAAAGATGTGCTAAATGTCGGTGAACAAATTTGGGTGCGCCAAGACAGCAAAGGAAATTGGGAGCTGGGGCAAATTCCGGAGGTCAATTCCGCCTTAGTCTCGCTCGACAGCGATAACGGTGCTATCGAGGCGATTGTCGGCGGTTTTAGTTTTGAACAGAGCCGCTTTAACCGTGCGACCCAATCGTTAGTGCAAGTCGGTTCGTCCATTAAACCGTTCATCTACGCTGCGGCATTAAACAAAGGGTTAAGCCTCTCGACGACGATTAGCGATAAGCAATTAACCATCAAAAAACGCGGGCAAAAACCGTGGACACCGAAAAACTCGCCAAATGTCTATTCAGACACACCGCTACGTTTACGGGTAGGGCTAGGTTTATCCAAAAACGTGATAATGGTGAGAACAATGCAAATGGCAGGGGTCGATTATGTCGCCGACTATCTGCAACGTTTCGGCTTTAACCGTGAACAATACCAAGCGACCGAAGCCCTTGCCCTCGGCGCTGCCTCCTTTACACCGCTTGAAATGGCAAGGGGCTATGCGGTGTTTGATAACGGCGGCTACTTGATTGAGCCTTATATTATCGATCGCATTTTAGATAATCAGGGCAATGAACTCTTTAAAGCAAACCCGAAAATTGCCTGCTTTGCGTGCGATGATAAGCCGGTTGTTTACCCAGAACCTGCCTATTTCGATTTTGTGAAAATCGAAACACAGAAAAGCGTAGAGGCAGATGCCGAAGTTCTTGATCCAAGCACGGCGAAGGAAACTGAAAATGAGGTCATTCCGGAATTGGAAATTGCGACCATCAATAAAGAAAACGCGCCCAATCTAATGGCAGAATCCGCTCACAGCAACCAAGAAGTTCAATATGCACCGCGGGTCATCAGCGGGGAAGTTGCCTTTTTAATACGTAGTGCCTTATCCAGTGCGATTACCGGAGAAAAAGGGCAAAGTTGGCGAGGCACTAGCTGGCGTATTGCTAACGAGATCAAACGGAAAGATCTCGGCGGCAAAACAGGGACGACCAATAATGCCAAAATTACGTGGTATGCCGGCTTTGGGGCGAATATCGTAACAACCGTCTATGTCGGTTTTGACGATAATAAACGGGAACTTGGGCGAGGCGAAGCAGGCGCACAGACCGCAATGCCGGCGTGGGTTCGCTATATGAAAGTGGCACTTGCCGATAAAGCCGTGCGAAACGAAGTCATACCGGCAAATATTGTGGAGGCCAAAATTGATACCGTCAGCGGTTTTCTAGGCGACGGCTTAACCGAATACTTTATCAAAGGTACCGAGCCGACCAGACGCTTTATCGTCGAAAAAGCCATCGAAGCACCAAAATCGAATAACGATGCGTTAAATAAACGCTTAGGCTTACCGCCACCGGGCGTATTGCAAATTCAAGGTAAAGAATTATTCTAAACAGCGATATTGCACTTGTTTAGGTTGAAAAGAGGGGCGATTTATTGCGATAATATCGCCCATCTTTATTTAGGGCGATTTGTGGTGAAATTGACAGACAAGTGTGTTGTTTTTAATCACTTTTGAAAAATTTAAGGCAAAACAGACCGCTTGTACCCTTTGCAAGCGGTCTGTTTTTTCGCAAACTTTACCACAAATTAAATTTCAAACTTTTTTATTAGAAAAGAACAATGGCAGAAAAACGTAATATTTTCTTAATCGGGCCGATGGGTGCAGGCAAAAGTACCATTGGACGCCAGTTGGCTCAAATGCTTAATATGGATTTTTTAGACTCGGACGCCGTCATCGAAGAACGTGCCGGTGCAGATATTGATTGGATCTTTGATATTGAAGGCGAAGCCGGTTTCCGTAAGCGTGAAGAACGCATCATCAATGAATTAACCCAAGCACAGGGGCTGGTACTTTCAACGGGCGGCGGCTCTGTACTCTCAAAAGATAACCGTAATTTCCTCTCCGCACGCGGAATTGTCGTTTATTTAGAAACTTCAGTGGATAAGCAGTTTGAACGCACACAGCGGGATAAAAAACGCCCATTACTCCAAACAGACGATCCGTACCAAACTCTAAAAGAGTTAGCGGAAATTCGCAATCCGTTATACGAAGAAATCGCCGATATCGTGTTACAAACCGATGAACAGAGCGCTAAAGTGGTCGCTACCCGCATCATCGATATGATGGATAACTTACAGTAACAAACAAAGAGGTCGCAAGATGTTACAGGTCAATGTTGAATTAAAAGAACGCCGTTATCCTATTTTAATCGGAGCCGGCTTACTGGCAAAACCGGAAAGCTATGCACCGCTAAAGAAAGGGGATAAGGTAATGATTGTGTCAAATCCGACCATTGCCCCGCATTATCTTGCGACTGTTGAACACACACTAACCCAACTGGGTTGTCAGGTCGATAGCGTACTGATTCCCGATGGGGAAAAATACAAGACCCTTGATTCCCTTAACCTGATTTTTACCGCTCTGTTGGAAAAAAATCACAACCGAGATTCAACTCTAATCGCCCTAGGCGGTGGTGTGATCGGTGATGTGGCAGGTTATGCGGCAGCCTCTTACCAACGGGGGATTCGTTTTATTCAAATCCCGACCACCTTGCTTGCGCAGGTCGATTCTTCGGTCGGCGGCAAAACGGCGGTCAATCACCCGTTGGGCAAAAATATGATTGGGGCGTTCTATCAACCGATCAGCGTCATTATTGATACCCTCACTCTTGCCACCTTGCCGAAGCGTGAAATCAGTGCCGGCTTAGCAGAAGTGATCAAATACGGTGCGATTTTTGATCTGCCGTTTTTTGAATGGTTAGAGCAACACATTGACCATCTTATTGCGCTCGACCAAGCGGATCTCTGCTACTGCATTCAACGTTGCTGTCAGCTAAAAGCCGACGTTGTAGCACGGGACGAAACGGAAAAGGGTGATCGCGCGCTCCTAAACTTCGGGCATACTTTCGGACACGCTATTGAAGCGCATCTCGGTTACGGGAACTGGCTACACGGTGAAGCGGTTGCGGTCGGAATGTTGGAAGCCGCAGCACTCTCCGAGCAATTCGGCGATCTCAATGCACAGGACGTAGCACGTCTTGAAACCCTGCTTGCCAAAGCAAATCTGCCGACCATTTCGCCGGACGGTATGCTGCCGGAAGCCTATCTGCCTTATATGTGGCGAGATAAGAAAGTGTTAAGCGGTCAGTTACGCCTGATTTTACTCAAAAAATTAGGGGCGGCTTATGTCAGTTCGCAAGCAAGCGAAGCGCAAGTGATTGCGGCAATTTCCCGCTTTACCCAAGCCTAATTTTTTCAATGAAGCAACGAGCCTTTTTAAAATGGGCAGGCGGGAAGTACCGTTTAACCACTGAAATTGAACGCCATTTACCCAAAAAGGCTTGCCTTGTTGAGCCTTTTGTCGGCGCAGGTTCTGTTTTCTTAAATACGGATTTCGACCGCTATCTCTTAGCCGATGTTAATCCCGATTTGATTGGCTTGTTTAAAACCGTCAAACAAGATGTCGAACGTTATATTCAGCATACGCAAGCCCTGTTCTTTCACGCTCACGCCAATACACAAACGTTCTACTTAGCGCAGCGGCAGCAATTTAACGCCTCAAGCGATCCCTTTGAGCGTGCGGTCTTATTCCTCTATCTCAACCGCTTTGGTTATAACGGTTTATGTCGATATAACCAAAAAAGGCAATATAACGTCCCGTTCGGGCGTTATAAAAGTCACTATTTTCCGGAGAAAGAACTCCGTTTTTTCGCCCAAAAGGCACAGCGGGCAGAATTTATCTGTGCGGATTTCCAACATACCTTTCAGTATTTGTTTGAACATCAAGACGATTATGTCGTCTATTGCGATCCGCCCTATGCCCCGCTCCAACAGGACAGCAATTTTACCGGCTATGCCGGCGGCGGTTTCAGTTTAACCGAGCAAGCCGAACTTGCGGCTTGGGCTAGAAAAGCCCAGCAACAACATATTCCGGTGCTTATTTCTAATCACAGCACGGCGTTTACCCGCCAAATTTACTCGGGTGCAATACTCAAAGAATTTAAAGTGCAACGCAGTATCGGACAAAAATCACTCTCACGGGTGAAAGTCAATGAACTCTTTGCACTCTTTGCGTAACCATTTTTAGTTTTATAAAGGAAAAAATATGACTCATCATCACACGGAACGTCAATCTTGGTCTAGCCGTCTAACCTATATTATGACCGTTGCCGGCGCGACGGTCGGCTTCGGTGCAACTTGGCGTTTTCCCTATTTAGTGGGGGAAAACGGTGGCGGTGCTTATGTGGCACTTTTTTGTATTGCGATGATCGTGATCGGTATTCCGATGATCTTAGTGGAAAATGTGATCGGTCGCCGAATGCGGGTGAATGCGATTGACGCTTTCAGCGGCTCGGCAAACGGCAAAAAAATTCACCGAGGTTGGAAACTGCTCGGTTATATGGGGCTACTTGGTTCGTTCGCTATTCTCGCCTACTATATGGTACTGGGCGGCTGGGTGTTGAACTATATCGGCAGCCTGCTCAACGGCACGCTCGATCTCTCCCGCCCGATTAGCGTAGAAACCACCGCCAGCTATTTCAACGACAGTATTTTCAATAGTCCTTTTAGCATTATCGCCTATACCGCCCTATTCGTTGTAGTGAACTATTTCATCTTAGCAAAGGGGATTGTGGACGGCATTGAGCGTGCGGTTAAATACCTAATGCCGCTCTTATTCCTGTTTTTGATTGTAATGGTCGTGCGTAATATTACCCTCCCCGGCGCAATGGAAGGAATCCGCTTTTATTTAATGCCGGACTTTAGCAAAATCAGCGGCAAACTGTTTGTATTCGTGTTGGGGCAAGTTTTCTTCGCACTCAGCTTAGGCTTTGGAGTGCTGATCACCCTTTCCAGCTACTTAGATAAAAAAGAGAATATCGTCAAAACCGCCACCATTACCGGCATTATGAATACCGTGATCGCCGTGTTGGCAGGTTTTATGATTTTTCCTTCGCTGTTTAGCTTCGGCATTGCGCCTAACTCCGGCCCGACCTTAGTCTTCCAAAGTTTACCGATTGTCTTTTCAAATATGTGGGGCGGCACAGTGTTTGCAGTGATTTTCTTCAGTCTGTTAGTGGTGGCGGCATTAACCACCTCGCTAACGATCTATGAAGTGATTATCACCGCCTTACAGGAAAAAATGCATATCGGCAGAAAAACCGCGATTGCGCTGACCCTCACAACCATTTTTGTGTTGGGAAATATCCCGTCCGTACTCGGCGATAGCCTTTGGAAAGACGTTACCATTATGGGCAAAAGTATCTTCGATGCCTTCGACTACATCAGCGGAAACATTCTGTTTATCTTGACCGCCCTCGGCAGTGCCGTCTTTGTCGGCTTCGTGCTTAAAGAGGACGCCAAAGCCGAACTGAACGCCGGCAAATTATTCACAACCCTGTGGTTTAACTATGTGCGCTTCGTTATTCCGATCATCATTTTAGTGATATTTTTCAATTCCTTATAGTCGGCTCTAAGACAAGCGGTCGGTTATGCGTGCTATTTTGCAAAAAAAATGGCAGATAACCGCCCGCTTGTGTTTTTGATAAAGAACAATTTCGTCTAAATCCAAATTTTTTCTTTCATTCCCCCCCTATTCACTATATCATTGCACCCTGTTTGAATGCGTAATAATGGCGCTTTTTTTGGACTGAATCTCTATTCAGATTTTGCATTTTCTCAAGACTCCCAGGGGGAAAACAAAAATAAATGGAAAAGTTAGCACAAAAACCAATTATTGAGCTTCGTTCTATCACTAAACGTTACGGTGAAAAAACGATTATTGATGGCTTAAATCTGACGATTAATGACGGTGAATTTTTAACCATTCTCGGTCCATCAGGCTGCGGTAAAACCACCGTGTTACGTTTAATCGCCGGTTTTGAAGAACTCACGGACGGTTCAATTATCCTTGACGGGCAAGACGTATCGGATATTCCTGCCGAACAACGCCCGGTAAATACGGTTTTCCAAAGTTATGCACTTTTCCCTCATATGACTATTTTTGAGAATGTTGCATTTGGTTTAAAAATGCAGAAAGTGCCGAACGATCAAATCAAGCCGAGAGTAATGGAAGCCTTGCGAATGGTACGCTTGGAAGAAATGGCACAACGCAAGCCGTCCCAGCTTTCCGGCGGTCAGCAACAACGTATTGCCATTGCCCGCGCCGTTGTCAATCAACCGAAAGTACTCTTGTTAGACGAATCCCTGTCCGCTCTCGACTACAAGCTGCGTAAAGAGATGCAAAACGAGCTGAAAGCCCTACAACGTCAGCTCGGCATCACCTTTATTTTCGTTACCCACGACCAAGAAGAAGCCTTGACAATGTCCGATCGGATTATCGTAATGAACAAAGGCAATATTGAACAAGACGGTTCGCCGCGTGAAATCTACGAAGATCCGAAAAATCTCTTTGTGGCACGCTTTATCGGTGAAATCAACGTCTTTGATGCAACCGTGATTGAACGCATCAGCGACAAAACCGTAAAAGCGAACGTTGAAGGACGTATTTGCGAAATTCACACCGACATTGCGGTACAACCTCAACAAAAACTGAAAGTGTTGTTACGCCCTGAAGATATTGTGATCGAAGAATTGGACGAAAACGAGAGTTCCAAAGCCATTATCGGACACGTTAGTGACCGTACCTATAAAGGAATGACCCTTGAATCTAACATTGTGTTGGATCACAACAATATGAAAGTGTTAGTCAGCGAATTTTTTAACGAAGACGATCCGCATATTGACCACTCAGTCGGTCAAAAAGTGGCATTAACCTGGCACGAAGGTTGGGAGGTTGTACTAAACGATGAAGATCGCTAGTCATAAATTCCAAAATATCACCGTTGCGGTGATATTTGGTTGGTTAATTTTCTTTGTCTTAATCCCGAATTTGCTGGTGCTGTTCACCAGCTTTATGACGAAAGACAGTAGCAATCTCATTGAATTTAGCTTTTCATTGGATAGCTACAAGCGGTTAATTGACCCACTTTATTCACAAGTGCTGTGGAATTCCTTCTATATGGCGGGGATTTCCACATTGATTTGTTTGGTGATTGGCTATCCGTTTGCTTTCGTGATAGCGAAATTGCCGGCAAAATATCGACCGTTTTTGCTCTTTTTGGTGGTATTACCGTTCTGGACAAACTCGCTTATCCGCATTTACGGAATGAAGATTTTCCTTGGAGTCAAAGGGGTGCTTAACAGTACACTCTTAACCCTTGGGATTATTGACCAGCCAATCCGGATTCTCAATACCGAAGCAGCGGTTGTCATCGGCTTGGTTTACATATTATTGCCGTTTATGATTTTACCGCTCTACTCTTCCATTGAGAAAATTGACGGACGCTTGTTAGAAGCCGCCAAAGACTTGGGCGCAAACGCTTTCCAACGTTTTATCCGCATCATTATCCCGCTTACAATGCCGGGCATTGTGGCAGGCTGTTTATTGGTATTGCTACCGGCAATGGGAATGTTCTATGTTGCAGACTTGCTCGGCGGTGCAAAAGTCTTGCTCGTCGGTAATATTATTAAGAGCGAATTTCTCGTTACCCGCAACTGGCCGTTCGGCTCGGCAATCAGTATCGGCTTAACCGTATTGATGGCGTTAATGTTATACATTTACTACCGAGCAAATAAATTGATGAATAAGCAGGTGGAGTTAGAATAATGAAGCGTGTTTTTAAAAGCCTTTTTATGTTTGTCGTGTACGCCTATTTGTACATTCCAATCATCATTTTAGTGGTTAATTCATTTAATGCGGATCGCTACGGTTTAACCTGGAAAGGATTTAGCTGGAATTGGTATGAACGCTTGTTTAACAACGATACGTTGATTCAATCCGCCGTTCACTCCATCACTATTGCATTTTTTGCGGCAACCTTTGCGACTTTAATCGGTGCATTAACCTCGATTGCGTTATACCGTTACCGCTTCCGTGGTAAACAGTTTGTCGGCGGAATGTTATTTGTGGTAATGATGTCGCCGGATATTGTAATGGCTGTATCCTTACTGGCGCTGTTTATGTTAGTGGGCGTGTCTCTAGGCTTTTGGTCGCTACTGTTGGCACACATTACGTTCTGTTTACCCTATGTGGTTGTTACCGTTTCATCTCGTTTGAACGATTTTGACGGCAAAATGTTGGAAGCAGCGAAAGATCTCGGTGCGGGCGAATTAACGATTTTGCGTAAAATTCTGCTACCTTTGTTACTCCCTGCAATCATCTCCGGTTGGTTATTAAGTTTCACAATCTCCCTTGATGATGTGGTGGTTTCTTCATTTGTTACCAGCGCAAGCTACGAAGTATTACCACTGAAAATCTTCTCATTAGTAAAAACAGGGGTAACGCCGGAAGTAAACGCTCTCGCAACCATTATGATTATCTTCTCTTTAGCTCTCGTGGTACTCAGCCAACTAGTGTTGCGGAAGAAAGACTAATTCTGATAACGTGGCTATTATCTAACCAAAAAGCACGCTTTAGCGTGCTTTTTTATTGCATAAGGCGATAAGAAATTTTACCTATTTTCGATACACTTCCGACCGTTAAATAAACTCAACTTTACGGCAACTTAGGCAAAACATACTGATGTTATTATAATCATCGTATTATTCTCATATTAAAAGGACGCCAACTTGGCGCCCTGTCATCCCAACATTAATGTTATTGCAAAGAAATTGCAAAAGGCAACCGCTTGTTTATGAGGCTTGCTCACGGACAACGGCACGGTAGCCAATATCTCGGCGATAGAAACGACCTTGCCATTGAATTTGTTCGGCAAGTTTAAGAGCTTGTTGTTGAGCATCGAAAACACTCTCGCCAAGAGCGGTGGCACATAACACACGTCCGCCATTCGTCAGTAATTTACCCGCTTTTTGTTCCACGCCGGCTAAAAAGACTTTCTGTCCGTGTTGTGCGGCAGCAATACCTTGAATTTCATCGCCCTTACGGTAATCTCCCGGATAACCTTCCGCTGCAAGTACGATACCTAACGCAGCCTGTTCACACCATTTAGATTGCACTTCATCCAGCTTGCCTTCACAGGCTTTTATGCAAAGCTCGACCAAATCAGATTCCAAACGCATCATAATCGGTTGGGTTTCCGGATCACCAAAACGGCAGTTAAATTCAATCACTTTCGGCTGCCCGTCCGGCATAATCATCAAACCGGCATAGAGAAAACCGGTATAACGGTTATTTTCCGCCGCCATTCCCTTAACGGTCGGATAAATCACTTCCTGCATAATACGTTGGTGAATATCGGGTGTTACCACCGGTGCGGGCGAATATGCGCCCATTCCGCCGGTGTTCAAGCCTTTATCCCCTTCGCCGACCCGCTTGTGATCTTGGCTGGTTGCCATTGGTTCAACGTGTTCGCCGTCCACCATTACAATGAAACTTGCTTCTTCACCGTCTAAAAATTCTTCAATAACAACACGGCTACCCGCTTCACCAAAGGCATTACCGGAGAGCATATCTTTAACCGCTTCTTCCGCTTCCTGCAAAGTCATTGCGACAATCACACCTTTACCGGCAGCTAAACCGTCCGCTTTGATGACGATCGGCACCCCTTTCTCACGCAAATAAGCAAGTGCTGGTTCAATCTCGGTAAAATTTTGGTACTCTGCGGTTGGGATACGGTGGCGGGCTAAAAAATCTTTCGTAAACGCTTTTGAGCCTTCTAATTGTGCGGCGGCTTGTGTCGGGCCAAAAATCGTTAAGCCGGCAGTACGGAAGGCATCGACAACACCGATCACCAAAGGGGCTTCAGGCCCGACAATCGTCAGCCCAATATCGTTATTTTTCGCAAATTCAACCAACGCCGGCACATCAGTCGCCGAAATCGCCACATTTTCAATACCCGACTCTAATGCCGTCCCTGCATTGCCCGGTGCGACAAACACGTTAGTCGCCAAAGGCGATTGACGAACCTTCCACGCCAGTGCGTGTTCACGCCCGCCGTTACCAATAATTAGAATATTCATAAATTTCTCTCAAGATAATTGCAAAAAAGGGGATAAATTCAACCGCTTGCTTAACCGCAAACGTTTGCGTATTCTACCGAATTTATGTCAATTCTAAAAGAAAAACCGTTTATGTAGCGCATTTTATGAATTTGGGCGAGAACCCTTGCTCAAGCACTCTCAAGTCTTACTCATAACGGGCATCTGTCAATGTCTTTAAAAATGCTTCCAAAGCCTCAATCTCGGCATCGGAAAGCAGCGGGGCTTTTAACATTTTATGCGCCACAGTCGGCGGGTACTCGGCTTCCGCCCAAGGCTGATTGGTTTCAGGGTTATTCTTTCGTTTCGGATTATTGAAACTATCCAAATAAAGCAACACTGTTTTCAGTTCTTTAAATACCCCATTGTGCATATAAGGCGGAGTTACGGCAACATTGTGCAGGGTCGGTACTTTAAACTTGCCTATTTGGCGAGGATCGCCCGCAGCCTTAGGATTGCCTCCCAACCCTCGGTCGATATAATCGGCAGGCAAGCCATTATGCTTGATTAACGCAGGATTACTCGGCACGCCAATATTTTCATAATAGTAATTGGTAAAGGTTTCTTGAGAATGAGGTTGATCTGAATGTCTGAGGTGGCAACGGCTGCAATGTGTTTTTTCGGGATTAAAAAAGAGTGCTTTGCCTTGTGCCTCAAGCAGCGTCAGTCTATATTCTCCTTTGAGGGATCTATCGTATTTCGAGTCAAACGGCGCAAGCAGTACGCTCTCTTTTTGGAACGTGGCTAACGCATCTTCCATTGCGCCATATACATCATCAACCGTATTCCAAACTTTCTCGCCGTAATGTTGGGTAAGAAGATTAACATACATTGGCATATATAATAGCCGTTTAGCGAGGCTTAGTTTATCGGGCATTCCCATTTCTAACGGATCAAGCGGTGGCATTCCGGCTTGTTTTTGCAAATTATCCGCCCGACCGTCCCAGAACTGCCCGCCGACATAGCTTTGGCTTTCGGGATCGAAATGAAATTCGGGCGAAAATCTCGCATAGAGAATAGTCGGCGAGTTACGCACACCAAATAGTGCGGGATTATCCCCTTGCGACACCATTCCCTGCCCACTATTTTGGCGAGTATCAATAAAAGCGGCATCAGGGTTATGGCACGCGCACAATTTTGCGTGCCGTTAAATGAAAGCCGATGATCGAAGAACAGAATTTGTCCTAACAAGGCTTTATCAATTCCCCCTGCCGGCACTACACGCTCTGCACTCTCTTTTGCACCTACTGACAAAGTCGCGAATAGCAACCCGAAAACAAAGCCGATTTTCATCTTATACCGCCAAATCGGCTTCGTTACCTCGGTCTTGAAGCCATTGCTTACGATCTTCCGCACGTTTTTTCGCCAACAACATATCTATCAGCTCCAACGTGGTGCTACCGTACGCCTGTTCTTCCTTATCTTCAAAAGTAAGCTGTACTAAACGGCGTGTATTCGGATCCATTGTCGTTTCACACAACTGCTCGGGATTCATCTCTCCCAGCCCTTTAAAACGCTGCACGCTCGGTGTGCCTTTTTTCTTGGCAAGTCGAGCCAAAATTGCCTCTTTTTCCGCTTCATCAAGGGCGTAATGAACCTCATTTTTACCAATATCGATGCGATAAAGGGGCGGCATCGCTACATAAACGTGTCCGTTTTTCACCAATGCCGGGAAATGACGTAGAAACAAGGCACACAACAAAGTCGCTATGTGCAGCCCGTCCGAGTCCGCATCAGCTAAAATGCACACTTTACCGTAGCGGAGCTGGCTTAAATCATCGCTATCGGGATCAATCCCCATTGCCACTGCAATATCGTGCACTTCGGCAGAGGCTAACACTTGATCCGGCGAGACTTCCCAAGTGTTGAGAATTTTACCCCGTAGCGGCAAAATGGCTTGGTATTCTTTATCCCGTGCCTGTCGTGCCGAGCCGCCCGCAGAATCGCCCTCCACCAAAAACAGTTCGGTTCGGCTTAAATCCTGCTGGGTGCAATCCGCCAGTTTTCCCGGTAATGCCGGCCCGCTTACCAGCTTCTTACGCACCACTTTTTTCTCCGCTTTCAAGCGGTTTTGTGCCGAACTAATTGCCATTTCCGCCAGTTGTTGCCCTAGCTGCACATTTTGATTGAGCCACAAAATAAACGCATCTTGCACGATATTATCCACATAGCCGGAGGCTTGGCGGGAAGAAAGCCGCTCTTTGGTTTGCCCCGCAAACTGTGGTTCCTGAATTTTGAGCGACAGCACATAAGCACAGCGATTCCACACATCATCGGCCGCCAACTTTACCCCTCTTGGCAACAAGTTATGCTGCTCACAGAAAGTATTCATCGCTTTGAATAACCCTTGACGCAAACCGTTCACGTGCGTGCCACCCAGTGAGGTCGGGATCAAATTCACATAACTTTCGGTAATTAACTCACAGCCCTCCGGTAGCCACGTTAATGCGCAACTGACCGCCTCCGTTTCATTCACCACATCGCACATAAACGGCGGGTTCGGTAACGTTTCATACTGCTGCAAGGCTTCATTGAGGTAGTCGGCGATACCGTCTTCGTAATACCACGTTTCTTGCTGCTGGTTGATATGATCAGTAAAGTGAATGGTCAATTTCGGGCAAAGTACCGCTTTCGCCCGCAATAAATGACGCAGTCGGCTGACGGAAAATTTCGGCGAATCAAAATATTTCGGGTTTGGGTAAAAACGTACCGTCGTCCCCATTTGACGTTTTGGGCATTGCCCCACGATTGTCAATTCTTCGACTTTTACGCCGTTGGCAAACGCAATCGTATAAATATTGCCGTTGCGTTTAATCGTGATTTCCACCCGTTCCGACAAGGCATTCACCACCGAAATTCCCACCCCGTGCAAACCGCCGGAGAAAGTGTAATTTTTGTTAGAGAACTTACCGCCTGCGTGCAATTTGGTAAGAATAAGCTCTACCCCCGATATTTTTTCGGTGGAATGAATATCGACCGGCATTCCCCGCCCGTTATCCGTTACCTCAAGGGAATTGTCGCTGTGCAGGATCACTTCAATGTGATTGGCAAAGCCTGATAACGCTTCATCGACACTGTTATCGATCACCTCTTGCCCTAAGTGGTTCGGGCGGGAGGTATCGGTGTACATTCCGGGGCGTAACTGCACCGGTTCGAGATCTTTTAACACGGTGATTTCATCGGCACCGTAGCGTTTTTCAGACATAACTTGGCTCTTTATTGTAAATAAACACAGGGGTGAATTTTAACGAATTAGTCGGAACGGGACAATCAAAAATTATGCTTTTCCAGCCCTTGTAAAATGGAACATTCCGGCTTTTCATTGCCTTGACAGGCGCAATGCCAACTCTGTAACAAGGAAACCATTGCTTCTAAATCGGCAATTTTCGCTTTTAATTCAAGGATATGCTGTTCGGTAAGCCGTTTTACCTCACGGCTGGAACGTTGGCTATCATCATTTAATTTTAACAACTCGCCGATTTGGGCAAGGGAAAAGCCGACTTTACGGGCATTGCCGATAAAATGTAACCGCGCCAGCATCTTATCGCTATAAAGGCGATAGCCCGATGCCGAACGTGCCATTTCAGGCAGCAGCCCTGCTTTTTCATAATCTCGAATTTGTTTGGCGGAAAGCCCGCTAAGTTTGGCGGCTTGGCTAATATTCATTATGCTTGACTTTAACTTAGGGTAAAGGTTTATGATGCGGCTACTTTATCAAACTCAAGAGGAAAACAAAATGGTAGCGACCACATTAAAACTCGGCGGTTTACACTGCCAACACTGCGTCAAAAGCGTTGAAAACGCCCTCAACCAATTACCGACCGTCCGCCGAGTGTCTGTCGATTTAGCCGCTCAAACTGCCGTGATTGAGAGCGAAGAAGAGGCTCAAACGTTAATCGATACCGTCATCGACATCGGTTTTGATGCAAAAATCTAGCCGAAACTGACCGCTTGTTAAGCCGCAGGAGCAACAATGGAACAGCAATTTTTACTCAACGGCTTACACTGCGCCGCCTGTGTTCGCCGAGTTGAAACCGTGATCGGGCGGCTGCCTAACGTCGAATTGGCATCGGTCAATTTGGCGGATCAAACTGCCTTTGTACAAGGGAATGTCAGTGCCGATGCGGTTATTCAAGCAGTAACGAAAATCGGGTTCGGTGCAGAATTATTGGAAAGCGAGCAAACCCGGCGGGAGAAGCAACAGCAGCAAACCCAAGCAATGCTCACCCATAAAAAGCGCCAATTCAGCCTAGCCCTTGCCGTTGGCTTTGCGCTAATGGGCTACGGGTTAATAGGAGGAATGACGGTCAGTGAGGCAAACCGCCCGATTTGGCTAATGTGGGCGGGCGTTACCGCCTGCACAATGTATGCGAGCGGGCGGCATTTTTTCACGGGCGCGTGGCATAGCCTGAAAAATCGTGCCGCCACGATGGATACACTTATTGCCCTCAGTACCGGTGTAGCTTTCCTCTACTCATTTTATTTAACGCTCAATCCCAGCTCGCAAGCACACCTTTATTATGAAGCCAGCGTGATGATTATCGGCTTTTTAAATCTCGGCAAATTTTTAGAGCTGAAAGCCAAGCAGCGTTCTTCCCTCGCCTTAGAAAAATTGCTCGATCTCGCCCCGCAACAAGCGGTCGTTTTAGACGGAGATCTTGCAAAACCGTTGCCGGTTAAAGCAATCAAGCCGATGATGCGCCTTCAAGCACACACGGGCGATCGGCTGGCGGTGGACGGTATAGTGGAAAGCGGCGCGATTTGGGTGGACGAATCAATGCTGACCGGCGAAGCCTTGCCGATTGAGAAAAAAGCCGGTGCAAAAGTGCGTGCCGGCACACTGGTGCAAGACGGTGCAGGGGTGTACATTGCCGAGCAAGTCGGCACACAAACCGCCCTTGCCCGCATTATTCACGCTGTTCGCCACGCCCAGTCCAGTAAACCACCGCTTGCCCAGTGGGTCGATAAAGTCGCTGCGGTTTTCGTGCCGGTTGTCGTCAGCCTTGCCGTAATCAGTGCGGCTATTTGGCTGCTACTCGGCAAAGAGTTTGATTTTGCCCTGTCTGTTTTCACCACCGTGCTGATTATAGCCTGCCCCTGCGCTTTAGGGCTGGCAATCCCTCTTTCCACCATTGCCGGCGTTGCCCGTGCCGCAGAATTGGGGGTGTTAGTCCGCAATATTGAGGCGTTACAAGCCGGCAGTGAAGTCGATACCCTCGTGTTCGATAAAACAGGGACGCTCACCACCGGTGAAATGCAGGTCAGCCGCTTTGACACCTTTAACAATGCGGATCGAGATGAATTACTCCGCCTTGCCAAAAGCCTTGAGCAGCACGCCTCTCACCCGATAGCCAAAGCCATTGTAACATTTTGCGCACAGCACACCGCTTGCACGCTGGACAATATTCAAATCGTGAAAGGGCAAGGGATTATGGCAGATAGCAGCATTGCCAAGGTTCAAATCGGTAATCGGCATTTTGCCTTATTCCGAGAGACACTCACCGACACCGAGCAGCAGCAACTCATTCACTCACAATCGGTTGGCACGCAAGTGTTTATCGCGGTGGATAACCGCACTCTCGGCGTTTTTTATTTAGCCGATCAGCTCCGCCCCGAAGCCAAGCAAGTGATCGTCCAATTTCACGCCCAAGGCTATCAATGTCTGATGCTCACAGGTGATCGCCAGCAAACCGCCGAATACTACGCTTCGCAACTGGGGATTGAACAGGTGATTGCCGAGGTATTGCCGGAACAAAAAGCGGCACACATTCAAGGTTTACAAGCAGAGGGGAGAAAGGTGGCAATGATCGGTGACGGCATCAACGATAGCCCTGCCCTCGCCCAAGCCAATGTCGGCATTGCGATGTATCACAGCAGTGAAATTGCCGTGGAAACCGCCGATCTATCCCTGATGCAAAGTGGGCTTCAGCCGTTAGCCGCCGTTTTGCCGTTCTCCAAACAGGTGTTAGCCAATATGAAACAAAGTCTGTTTGGTGCATTTATGTACAATGCGATCAGCATTCCGTTAGCCGCCGGCGTGCTTTATCCCGTTACCGGCTGGTTGCTTAATCCGATGATTGCCGCGGCAGCAATGGCGCTCTCTTCGGTTACGGTGGTGCTCAATAGCCAAAGATTATTGAAAAAATAATCGGTATGGTTGAAGGGGGGCTAAGCGTAATCAGGGATAGCCCGCCCCAATCTAAAGTGCAGTATTATGTAGCAAATGCACAAAATAGACATTTTAACAGAATTAGGGACACATTGCGTGTGTCCTTTATAAAAATCCAATTATTTCAATATGTTAAAATCCGGACACACGCAGTGTGTCCCTACGAGCGAATAAAAAACAACTTTGTGCAACTGCTACATAATATTGCTAAAATGCCTCTCAATATATTGCGTTATTTCTTTGCAAACAGCCAAAGAAAAATATAAAACCCATCGTAGAAACGATGGGTTTTCAATATTGAATAGCCGTTGCATAACATTGATGCTTTAACTTTGAGGAACAACCACACAGGCTATTCATTTCAATCTGTTTTCACCAACACCAGCGTGGCGTTCACTAAAGCGTTGCTAAAGTGCAATCTTTTCGGCTAATCCGACCGCTTGCAATTAGGCTTTTGGCGCGCCAATCGGCAATACGGTACGACCGAAACTTTCGTTGATAATTTCCGCTGCCGCTAAATAGAACGCTAATAATGCGGTTAATAAGCCGAAGTTACCGCCAATATGGGTAAGGGTGGCATTATGGGTAAAATCGCCGGCTGCCAACAGGTAGAAAGTGATGGTTAGTGCCAAGAAAATCGCTTGTAACGCACGAGCCTTAGCTAAGGTGCCGATAAACATCATTAGGGTGAACGTCCCCCACGCCACCAAGTACCAGCCGACAAATTCCGCCGATACGCTTGCTGCAAAAAAGACCTTGAATAACGCAAACGACCACCAAAATGCGCCGTAGCTGATAAATGCGGTAAAGCCAAAGCTGTTGCCCTTTGAAAATTCAAACATTCCCGCAATCATCTGTGCCGTACCGCCAAAAGCAAAGCCCATTGCCAGCACCAAGCCGACATTTTCGCCGCCAAATGTGCCGTTATTGATTAAGCTCAGTAACCAAGTCGTCAGTGCGAAACCGCATAAACCAAGTGGACCCGGGTTTGCTGTAGTTGAGTTGTATGTTGACATTTTAGCCTCCTAACGGTTGTTGTTGGTTCTTAGTAAATTCCAATATTTTTCATAAATATCGACAGCCTCGCCGACATCACTTTGCAAAATACCTTTCTCGATCTCATCAAGCGGCGGGAAAATCAAAGGGTCATTCACCATTTCTTCGGAAAGCAGGGCTTTCACATTTTCATTCGGCATTGAAAAACCCATTGTTTCAATCACCTCTTTGGCACTTTCAGGACGCAATAAGAAGTCAATAAATTTATGTGCCGCCGCTTTATTTTTGGCATTTTTAGGAATTGCGTAGTTATCCATCCAAATCACCGCCCCTTCTTTCGGGAAAATAAATTTGAGATCAGGGTTTTCGCTTTTCGCCCGGTGTGCCGAGCCCGTCCACTGCATTCCAACTGCCACTTCCCCTTGCAAATAAGGCATTTCAGGTGAATCGGAATTAAATACCAACACATTCGGCACTAACTGGGTTAAACGTTCGTAAGCCGCTTTGATCTCCGCTTCATCCTCGCTGTTCGGCGACGTGCCGTTTAACAGGTGCGCAATATGGAACACTTCACGGGCATCGTTCATCAGCAAGACTTTGCCTTTAAATTCGGGTTTCCAGAGATCCGCCCAGCTCGTTAGCTGGTTAGGGTCGATCTCCGCACTGTTCACGCCGATGCCGGTCAGCCCGTACACATAAGGGAGCGAAAATTTGTTTTCCGGATCAAACGGCTTGCCCATCAAGGCTTTACTGACATTCTCAAACTGGGTGAGTTGGCTTTTGTCAATTTCCGCCAACATTCCCTCTTTTGCCATTTTGCCGACGTAATAGCTAGAAGGAAACACTAAATCGTAGCCCGCACCGTCGGTTAATTTCAGTTTGGAATACATTTCCTCATTGCTTTCAAAGGTGGAATAAATCACCTCAATGCCGGTTTCCTTGGTAAATTTTTCCAACAGTGAAGACGGCACATACTCCGTCCAGTTATAGACATACAGTTTTTCCGCTGCCTGCACACTCATTGCACTAAATGCAACGGCAAGTGCCATCAATTTCGCAAACAATACACGACCTGATTTGATCAATTCTTTTTACCTCTCATAAGTCTAATTCATTTACATTTTTTAAACAATTTCGTTTAAAAAATCAACATAAATTTTTTAAGTGGGCGAAGTATAGCGATTTTATTCCTGTCTGGCTACAACAAAAACCATAATTGACTTAATTTCGGCACTTCCTGCGCATATTGTGCCATTTTGCGACGGAAAGCGGTCGGTTCAAAGCCGGTTTTTGCAAAATAGTGCCGTAAAAAAATCGCTTGCTGTGTTGCATTGAGCGGGTTAGCGGCAAAAAATAAAGCAATATCCAGTGCCGGATCGGAGAGGGCGGCATATTCCCAATCAATCAGAAAGAGTTCACCGTGGTTAAGTACGATGTTTTGCAAATGCAGATCGTGATGACAAATCGCCCGCTTAAACGGTGAAATGGTCGGGAAAGGTGGTGAAAAAGGGAGCTTCTGCCGCACATCAGGGGCTAACTGTTGCCAAAAAAATTGACAACGTTGGGCAAGATCAAAGGGAATAAGCGCTTCGCTACCCTTTTCCGCCTGCACGTCAAAAGTATACAAGGTTGCCAAACGGTACGCCAACATTTTAAGTAACGTCGGGCTAAATTCGGTTGCCGTTTGCCCCTCAATCCAACTGAGTAGGCTGGCATTCTCCGTATGACAGAGCGGCTTGGGGCTGAAACCGAGCGGGGCAATCTGCGAAAGCAGGTGGGCTTCTTGGCGATAGTCTATCCCACAACGGCTCGCCCGTGCAGTTTGATGACGCAGCACATAACGTTCGCCGTTTGTCAGCTCTACGCATTGACTACAAGCGCTCAATCCCGGCAAATTTTCGACAGAACGTACCGCTTGTCGCCGTGTCTGCGTCAGCCAATCCAACGGCATTAACGCTGCCCACGCAGATAGATGCGGTAATTCACACTTTCCTCGGTAGGTTTTGTCAAGGGCAACGCTGTACTCTGTTGAGGAAGCAACCATAGCGACTGCCACGGCTGATGCTCCGCTGTGGTTTGGGTAACGCCCTGTTTGTCATACCAAAATAATTTGTAGAATACCGCCAAGTCCGCTTGAGTAAGGTTTTTGAGCTGTAACCGCTCGCGGCGGGCATCCACCTCAATCCGCTCGTGAATTTGCGCCTCAATATTGACGATCGGCTGCTTACCGCTCGGCAAATAGCTGACGGGAGAACTGCCGCAAGCGGTTAAAAGCAGTGAGCAAAATGCAATTAGAAAAAAACGGCTTACCATCTTATTTCGCCAACATTTTGCCTAAGGGTTCGCCACCAACCAAGTGCATATGAATATGAAACACTTCCTGACCGCCGTGCTGATTACAGTTCATAATCAAACGGTAGCCGCTTTCATCAATACCCTCTTGTTTGGCGATTTTTGCCGCCACAGTGAATAAACGCCCCAATGCCGGCTCGTCTTCTTCGCTAACGTGATTGACGGTCGGGATAAATTTGTTCGGCACAATCAAAATATGGGTTTTCGCCTGCGGGGCAATATCACGAAAGGCAGTAACCAGATCGTCTTGATAGACAATCGCCGCTGGAATTTCTTTGCGGATAATTTTACTGAAAATCGTCTCTTCGTAGTTGGTAAGCATAATATTTCCTTATTTTAATGAGTAAACGAGTAAAAGGTGGAGATATTTTAGCATTTTTGCCATATTATGTAGCAGTTGCACAAATGTTGTTTTGTATTCGCTTGTAGGGACACACGCAGTGTGTCCCTACATTCTGTTAAAATGTCTATTTTCGTGCATTTGCTACATAATACCGCATTTTTGCAAAAAACGGCGCCAAACTGACCGCTTGTTCATTCTACCACAACCAACGGGGAACCTGTTTTTTATAATCTTGATAGTTGTCGCCGAATATGCGGGCGAGCGATTGTTCTTCCGGCAAAATCTGAAAACGGGTGATAAACCACACAAAGCCCCATACCACCGCAAAACCGAGTAAGCGGTTCAGCCATAAACTTTCCGCCACCAAGAGAGCGGCAAGGGCAAGGTACATTGGGTTACGGCTCATACGGTAAACGCCGGAGGTAACTAAAACGGTGGTGTGAGCAGGCGTGCGAGGGTCAAGGGTAGTTTTGGCTTGATGAAAATGCCAAACGGCAAAGCCGGCAACGATCAAGGCAGATACGCCGATAACACCAGCAATTATTCTTTGGATAAAATGGGGATCTAGCACGCTCGGTAACTCCCAAATGGCTATCGCACAACAAGCAAATACGAGTGGTGGCGGATATTTCGGTCGCATTATTCACACTCTCCGATAATTAAATGTTGCAGGGGCATATCCCAACTTTCCAGCGGTAATTGCTCGACTTGCTGGCAGCGATGTGCCAAGCCGACACTCACCACATCGGGAATTTGTGCCAAAGTGCGATCATAAAAGCCGCCGCCCATTCCTAACCGATTGCCCTGCTTATCGCACGCCACGAGCGGTAAAAACAGTATATCCAGTTGCTCAAGGGGCAGAACCTTGCGTACGTCAAGGCGGGGTTCTAAAATCCCAAAGCGGTTCGGGGATAAATCTTGAGGGGATTGGTAGGCGATAAACAGAAGTTGATGAGTAGAGAAAGGGTGCAGTACCGGCAGATAGATTTTTTTCCCTTGTTTCAGTAGCCGATCAATCGCCGGTTGAGGTGAAATTTCCCCCTGAAACGCTCGATAAAACGCAATATGTTGTGCTTGATACTGTTCAACTAACGTTAAAATGCGAGGCAAAATGGCATTGGCAGCGAATTGTTGCTGTGCATCGCTTAACGCCAAGCGCTTGGCTTTCATTGCTTGACGCAGCAGTCGGCGTTGCTCACTAGAAGATGAAGAGGTATTTAACATAGACAAAAGACCCGAAGTGCCGTTACCTGTTGTGGTCCTTGAACCAAAAGGTTCAAGGGAGTCGAACATATTCATTTTTAGGCTTCTCGCTAGGCGAGCCTGCTCACCAACAAATAGGAGCTCAACTCAAGGAGTTTTAAATATCGGCTCAGGGACGTAACAAGCAACGTACACCTCAGGCGAAAGAAATACTAACGGAATTTAACGTTTTTTCCTAGTGGTCAGATCAATAAAATTGCAGAAATTGGTTCATTAGTTATTTTCTTGACCAATTGACACCGTATCCGCCCCGCTTGATTGCAATTTTGCCAGCGATTGATCGAGATGTTGTAAACAAGCCATCAGCACATTCTTATTTTCTGCATTTTTGCGCTGCTCCAACTCAAGCTCATAATTCAAATTGAGCGACACAATCGACAACACTTTCTCCAACTGAATAATGCCCGATTGCTCTTTTAACAGGCTGACCCGTTCCTCTAAACGTTGTGCCGATTCTCGCAGCGCCTCTTGCTGCTCCGGCGGGCAGTATAAACGTAGCACCTGACCAAAAAGCGATAATTCAATATTATTTTTCGACATTGTCGGGAAATCCTCACGAACTCAAAATTTTTTGCTATTATGCCACCCTTTGACTAAATCACAAATAACAGACTATGGCTATTTCTCACCGTAACGACTTCAAACAACTGATTAGCGAACTGCAAATCGACTATACTCCCGCCGAATTTCACGGTTTTTTAAGCGGTTTATTAGCGGGCGGTATCCAAGATAACTCTTGGCAAACGCTCACCTATCAATTTACCCATAACGGACACGCTTTTTCACAAGCGCCATTAGCGAAATTAACCGATTTTTATCAACAGCTTAGTCAAAGTTTTGATGAAGCCGATACGCTATTTTCCCTGTGGCAGCCCGCAGATGAAAACGGCTTTACACTTGCCGATTCAATCGCAGAATGGACGGAACATTTTCTGCTTGGATTAGGCTTAGCCCAACCAAAACTGCAACAAGAAACCGATGAGGTCGGCGAAGCGATTGATGATCTCGCTGAAATCGCCAAATTGGGCTATGACGAACAAGATAACAATGACGATTTGCTCGCTGCCGGTGAAGAAATTATTGAATACCTGCGGGTAGTCAGCCTGTTTTTACACAGCCATTTTTCGCCTTCTTGCAAAAGCGAAAACCCTCAACTTCACTAATTATACCTTTACAAACCGTTCATTTAGCAGTCTGTTTCAAAGCGGCATTCTGAATATCGGTAATAAACATACAGCCCGGTGAATGGGTAATCACGAGCGGCAATTTCGCCTCTAAAATCACATTTTGAGGCGTTACGCCGCACGCCCAGAAAACAGGGATCTCCTGCACTTTGATCTCAACAGCGTCCCCAAAATCCGGTTGAGAGAGATCCGCAATCCCGATCGCTTCGGGATCGCCCAAATGAATAGGCGCACCGTGTACGGAAGGAAATTGAGCGGTAATCGCTTCGGCACGCAATGCCTGTTCTCTCGTATAAGGGCGCATAGAGACCACCATATTTCCTTTAAATGCTCCAACGGCTTGGCAAGCGATATTTGTTCGATACATCGGCACATTACATTGTTGCTCAATATGGCGTACACCTAAACCCGCACTTAATAAACTCTCCTCAAAAGAAAAACTACACCCGATTAAAAATCCCACCATATTTTCATTGAAATAGCTTTCGACATCATAAAGCTGTTGGGTTCTCATACCGTTTTCATATACATAATACTCGGGAATATCCGTATAAATATTCCCGTTTTTTGCCACTGCCTGCGTAAATTTCGTCCCCCTGACAATCTCTAATATCGGGCAAGGTTTAGGATTTTTGGCACAAAATACCTCAAAATCATCGGCATATTCTTTCGGCAAAATGACTAAATTCGCTTGAGCGTATCCCAATGCCATTCCTGATGTTTGTCCGGTAATGTGTTGTTTTGCAATCAATTCTCTTAACATTGCCGGTGAATAATGTGCATATTGATTCATCTTTGTCTCCTTTTTAGGTATGAACTAAAAATGTTCTAATGTTACAACTGTGCTTTACACTAATCAACCGCTGATCCGTTTTGCAAAATATTCACTCAATCTTACCGC
The DNA here is from genome assembly GCF_004569585.1 of Muribacter muris. Lineage (NCBI taxonomy): Bacteria > Pseudomonadati > Pseudomonadota > Gammaproteobacteria > Pasteurellales > Pasteurellaceae > Muribacter > Muribacter muris. The sequence continues at coordinate 46,944 of NZ_SPPA01000012.1, forward strand.
TTACCCATTTATTTTGTGATCGTGATCGTAAAATCGATCTCTATTTCTGCTTTTTTTCACAAAAACGCTATATTTTCACCTTAATATTCTGATGAGAAGGAAAGGAAAATGTGGCGCTCGATCTTCTTTTTACTATGCACTTCGTTGGTAGCACAACCCTTGGATCTAATGCTATTGGAGCAATACCGAGATCAAGATATTCGAGGTTGGGTAATGAGCGAAAAGCTAGACGGCGTAAGGGGTTATTGGAATGGCAAACAGTTACTCAGTCGCCAAGGCTACCCGCTTTCAGCACCAGATTATTTTACTCAATCTTTTCCGCCCTTTGCAATTGACGGAGAACTGTTTAGCGAGCGGGGAAAATTTGAAGAGATCGCCGCTACCGTACGCTCTGCCAGCCCTAAGGGGTGGTACAAGCTCAAACTCTATGTTTTCGATGTGCCGCAAGCACAAGGCGATCTGTTTGCACGCTTGAAAACCTTGGCGGACTATCTCGCCCAGAACCCAACACCCTATATTCACATTATCCCGCAAATCCCCGTTAAAGATGACGCTCATCTCAAGCAATTTTTCGAGCAAATTCAAGCGGCTGGCGGCGAGGGTGTTGTGGTGAGAAATCCTCACTCCCCCTATATTCACGGGCGTTCCGCCCAAATTCTTAAATTGAAAGCAGTCGCCGATGCGGAATGTGAAGTCGTAGCTCACCATCAAGGCAAAGGAAAATATCAGGGCAAACTCGGCGCAATTAGCTGCCGCAATGAACAAGGTATATTCCGGATCGGTTCGGGCTTTAAGGATAAAGATCGGGAAAACCCGCCGCCAATCGGGGCAATTATCACCTACAAATATCGAGGGCTAACCGCCTCCGGCAAACCCCGCTTTGCCACCTACTGGCGTATCAGATCCGATTATAACTTAGAGTTAAAATGACAAACTAAATAGTATTTGACAAATCACCCCATATAACGTAAAACACATTTACATTATTTTAACAATATGGAGACGCTATGTTATCCATTAGCTATACTAGCGAACACTCTTTGTTATGTACCTTGCCCCCACCGGCAACATTGAACAACCAACAATGCCTTTGGCGAATGGCAGACGAGGCAAACACATTGCCGAATGTGCTGGAAGTGGTCGTTGGAATGAATAATTTAACCGTCTTTCACGATCTCAATGCCGATACGGGCGTTTTAATGGAAATCCTACAACAACGCTGGCAAACTCTCCAACATCAAAGTAGCACACATCAAGGGCGTTTAGTGGAAATCCCCGTCCATTACGGCGGTGAATTTGGCGAAGATCTGCAAGATGTCGCCCGCTTTCACCAGACCACCCCCGAAGACATTATCCGCCGCCATACCGAACCTACCTATACGGTTTTTATGATGGGCTTTCAACCCGGTTTCCCCTATTTAGGCGGTTTGCCCGACAATCTCCACACGCCACGCCGTGATGTACCACGCACCAAAGTGCCGGCAGGTTCGGTCGGCATCGGCGGCAGCCAAACGGGTATTTACCCCTTTAGTTCGCCGGGCGGGTGGCAGTTACTCGGTAAAACCGAGATAGCCCTTTTCGATTTAACCCTTAGCCCGCCGGTTCTACTCAAAGCAGGCGATCAGGTGCGATTTGTGGCGGAGAGTATCAGACTATGATTTATATTGAACAAATGCAGGGCTTTGCCCATATCCAAGATTTAGGGCGCTTTGGGCTACGCCGTTTCGGTATCGGACACGCCGGAGCAATGGATTCATTGGCACTTCAAGCGGGCAACTTGTTACTTGACAACCCTGACAATGCGCCGGCAATCGAGCTGACACTTGCCGGAATGACGCTCACCTTCGATTGCTCCACGCCATTTTGTATCACGGGGGCGATAATTGAAGCGGAATTAGACGGTATGCCCGTCCTGCCCTACTGGCGTTATACTGCCAAAGCCCGTCAGCGTTTAACCCTAAAACGTTTTATCTCCGGCAACTATGCCTATCTGTGCGTAGCAGGCGGCTTTAATGTGCCACTGGTGCTGGGTTCTGCCAGTACCGATCTGAAAGCCGAATTTGGCGGCTATCACGGGCGTTTGCTCAAAAGCGGCGATCACTTGGCAACGGGGCGGCGGGATACGACATTATCCCAACTAGGGGTTGAACCGATTGCCTTTACCAATAAGATTTACGCCACCCAATCCTCAGAATTTGATGCGTTCAACCCGCAGAGCCAACAGGCTTTTTTCTCACAAGGTTGGCAATTACAGGCGAACAGTAACCGAATGGGCTACCGTTTCAGCGGTTTGCAACCTTTAGCCCTCAACGCACCGCTTGAAATGCTCTCTTACGCCGCCCCAGCCGGCACGGTGCAAGTCCCGCCGGACGGGCAACCGATCATTTTAATGGCAGATGCGCAAACCACCGGTGGTTATCCCAAAATCGCCTGCGTCATTCAAGCGGATCTAGGTCGCTTAGCCCAAAATCCGTTCGGCAGTAATGTCTATTTTGAATGTGTATCGCGAGAGCAAGCCCTTAGCCTTTATCAAGCCAATCAAGATTATTTAAACCGAATACGGAGATGCGTCTATGAAGCACGTTGATTTAAACGTTGATCTCGCCGAAGGCTGTGGCAACGATCAAACTCTTTTGCAATTAGTTACCTCTGCCAATGTCGCCTGCGGCTTACACGCAGGCGATTACCAAAAAATGCGCCAAGCAATCCTTTGGGCAAAGCAACACAAAGTACGGGTTGGCGCACACCCAAGTTTTCCCGATCGCAAAAATTTCGGGCGGACACCAATGACTCTGCCCGACGAAGAGTTGCAAGCCTGCCTACTCTACCAACTTGGCGCAATAAAAGCACTCTGTGAAGCCTATGACGTACCGCTCGCCTATGTAAAGCCGCACGGGGCGTTGTACAACCAAGCCGCACAAGATGAACATTTGGCAGCCTTGATCGCCTCCACCCTCAAGATTTTTGATCCAAACCTTAAATTGATGGGGCTTGCCGGCAGCCTGATGCTTGATGCCGCTCAAAAACAAGGATTAGGCGTGATTTCCGAAGTCTTTGCCGATCGCCATTATCTCTCGGACGGTTCACTCGTCCCGCGTAGCCGAGCCGATGCACTGATTGAGAGCGATGAAGAAGCGATCCGCCAAGTGCTACAAATGGTATTAGACGGTACAGTAACCGCCGTAGACGGTCAAACGGTGGCGATCCAAGCCGACAGCATTTGCCTGCACGGTGATGGCGCACACGCCATTGAATTTGCTGAAAAAATTCGGCTGGCACTGACCCAGCAAGGCATTGCACTCTCTGCCAACGGCTAAATTCACGCGGTGAGTTCGTGGCAAAAATCTGCAAAAGGTCTTATGCCGTGGCTGGAGAAAACACTATCCGCATCGTGCGTAGGCGTTTGAGCGGTACTCGCTCACCTAAAACGATTGGCGTTGAACAATGCCGTGAAACCGTTCGGTGTGTGCATTTTTGCAAATATTGCTGCGCAACCGACCGCTTACTTACATTACATAACAACAAACCACTTTATTTAGGGGAACACAATGTCAAACAACCGTAATGCCCTGTTAGGCGCCGCTTTTTTAATGGCAACCTCTGCAATCGGCCCGGGCTTTTTAACCCAAACCGCAACCTTTACCCAAACCTTGCTTGCCAGTTTTGGTTTTGTGATTTTACTCTCCATTTTGCTGGATATCGGCGCACAGCTCAACATTTGGCGGATTGTGGCAGTTTCCGAGAAAAAAGCCCAAGATATTGCCAACGCCATTGTACCGGGCGCAGGCTATTTTTTAGCGATCTTAATCGTAATGGGCGGCTTGGCGTTTAACATCGGTAACGTTGGCGGTGCCGGGCTGGGCTTAAATATTCTCACCGGTTTATCGCCTGAAACCGGTGCCATCATCAGCGGCGCATTGGCAATCGGAATCTTTTTATTCAAGGAAGCCGGCAAAGCAATGGATCGCTTTGCGCAAGTAATGGGCTTTGTGATGATCGCTTTAACGATTTATGTCGCCGTCAAAGCAAACCCGCCGTTAGCTGATGCCGCAGTACACACCTTTTTGCCGGAAAAATTGGACGTCATCGCCATAGTAACCCTCGTGGGCGGCACGGTCGGCGGCTATATCACCTTTGCCGGCGCTCACCGTTTACTGGATGCGGGTATTACCGGCAAATCTGCACTAAAACAGGTCAGCAAAAGCTCGATCTCCGCCATTCTTATTGCCTCTATTATGCGTATCGTGCTGTTTTTAGCAGTCTTAGGTGTGGTTTCCCAAGGCGTTACCCTTGATCCGAAAAACCCTGCCGCCACGCCCTTTTCTTATGCTGCCGGCAACCTCGGCTTGATGATTTTCGGCATTGTCATTTGGGCAGCCTCCATTACCTCCGTCATCGGCGCTGCCTACACCTCCGTATCATTTATCACCAGTTTCTCACCGAGCATTGAAAAGCACAAAAATTACTGGATTATCGCTTTTATCGTGATTTCTACCGCCGTGCTAGCAACTATCGGTCGCCCTGCGCAAGTGTTGGTCTTTGTCGGTACACTTAACGGCTTGATCTTACCGATCTCCCTCGGCTTGATCCTGCTCGCCGCACACAAAAGCCGCATTGTCGGCGACTACAAACACCCTGTTTGGATGACCGTTTGCGGCGCGATCGTGGTTGTACTAATGGCGGTGCTTAGTGCGATGACGCTCTCTAAATATATCGGCAATTTAATCGGCTAAACAAGCGGTCGGATTATCGCCAAATTCAACAAAATTCCAACGTTTTAGGGATTGAAATTAGCCAAAAACTCATTTACATTGGCAGAGCACTGCTGACGAAATCAGCAGTGGTTTCTGCATTTTAGTTTGGAGAAATTGTTTATGACAGAAAGTCAGCTCATCGTTGAGGGCGTGAATTTGATGTTTGTGGGAATGGGCTTTGTAATACTGTTTTTATTGCTGCTCATTGGTGCGATTACCCTGATGTCTCGGCTCATCAACCGCTTTTTCAGCGATGCCGTCAGCCCACAAAATCCCCCAGTGGTTCAACCACAGGCAGTATCTGACGATGCGGCGCATTTACGCCCTGTTATTATCGCTGCGATCAACCATCACCGCCGCCAGCAAGGCATTCACGAATAAAAAGGAAAAATTATGACAACACAACTCAAAAAAATTGCGGTAACCGATGTGGTTTTGCGTGATGCGCATCAATCTCTGTTTGCCACTCGTTTACGTTTGGAGGATATGCTACCGATCGCCGAAGCATTGGACGATATCGGTTATTGGTCTTTAGAAGCCTGGGGCGGTGCAACTTTTGATGCCTGCATTCGTTTTTTAGGTGAAGATCCGTGGCTACGCCTGCGTGAACTTAAAAAAGTAATGCCGAAAACCCCGCTACAAATGTTGCTACGCGGGCAAAACTTGTTGGGCTACCGCCACTACGCCGATGATGTGGTCGATCGCTTTGTCGAACGGGCAGTGGCAAACGGAATGAGCGTTTTCCGTGTCTTTGATGCGATGAACGACCCACGCAATATGAAACAAGCATTACAAGCGGTGCGTAAACAAGGCGGGCACGCCCAAGGCACGCTAAGCTACACCACCAGCCCTGTCCATACTCTCCAAACTTGGTTGGATCTGAGCGAACAATTACTCGAAATCGGTATTGATTCCCTCGTAATCAAAGATATGTCGGGTATTTTAACCCCAACGGCTGCGTACGAATTAGTGAGCGAAATTAAAAAACGCTATGACGTTCGCCTACACCTACACTGCCACGCCACCACCGGTATGGCGGAAATGGCATTGCTCAAAGCCGTTGAAGCCGGCGTGGACGGCATTGATACCGCCATTTCATCAATGAGCGGCACTTACGGTCATCCTGCGACAGAGGCTTTAGTGGCAACCTTACAAGGCACAGGCTACGACACAGGGTTGGATATTACCAAACTGGAACGCATTGCCGCCTATTTCCGTGATGTCCGCAAAAAATATGCCCAATTTGAAGGGCAGTTAAAAGGCGTGGACAGTCGCATTTTAGTCGCACAAGTGCCGGGCGGTATGCTGACCAATCTTGAAAATCAGCTTAAACAGCAAAACGCCGCCGATCGTCTTGATGAAGTGTTAAACGAAATCCCCGCCGTTCGCCAAGATCTCGGCTATATTCCGCTCGTTACACCGACCTCACAAATTGTGGGTACGCAGGCGGTGATGAACGTGTTAATGGGCGAACGCTACAAAACTATTGCCAAAGAGACCGCCGGTATTTTGAAAGGGGAATACGGTCGCACGCCCGCACCGGTCAATGCCGATTTACAAGCCCGTGTATTAGAGGGGGCAGAACCGATTAGCGATCGCCCGGCAGATCATCTTGCACCGGAAATGGAGACATTATTGGCACAAGTCAAACAGCAAGCGGTCGAAAAAGGGGTGAAACTTGCAAAAGAAGCGATTGACGATGCGTTGATCGTGGCGTTATTCCCTCAAATTGCGTGGAAATTCCTCGAAAATCGGGATAATCCGGCAGCCTTTGAGCCTGCACCAACGGCAATAACTGAAGCCGCTCAACCAGCGAAACAAGCTGCCCAAACCAATGGTTCTGCCGTTTATACCGTTGAGCTGGAAGGCAAAGCCTTTGTGGTAAGAGTCAGCGAAGGCGGCGATATTAGCGACATTGCCCAAGTGTCCGCACCTGTGGCGACGCCAGCCCCTCAAACACAGCAGCCCGCTCCGCAACCTGCCGCTGCAACGAGCGGTGAACCGGTCGCAGCGCCAATGGCGGGCAATATTTTGAAAGTCTTAGTCTCCGAAGGGCAGGCTGTGAATGAAGGAGATGTGCTACTCACCCTTGAAGCAATGAAAATGGAAACGCAAATTTGTGCCGCCAAAACGGGCAAAGTACAGGGGGTTGCCGTTAAAGCCGGTGATGTGGTTGCAGTGGGCGATACATTGATGACGTTGGTATAGAGGAGCAATAATGGAAAGTATTTCAGCCTTAGTACAAGGAATGGGCTTGATGCACCTTGAAATCGGTCAGGCGATTATGATCGCTATCAGCCTATTATTGCTCTGGCTGGCGGTCGCCCGTCAGTTTGAGCCGTTGCTCTTACTGCCGATTGGCTTTGGCGGGTTACTCTCAAATATTCCCGAAGCCGGATTGGCAATGACCGCATTGGATAATATGCTCCATCAAGGCACGCCGGAACAACTTAGCATTATTGCCGCAAAATTAGGCAGTGCTGCCGACCCAAGTGCGATCAAAGCCGCCCTTGCGACTGCACTGCCTTCGGTAAAACAACAAATGGAAGTGCTCGCGGGCGATATGGGCTATACCGCCGGCGTACTTGCCCTGTTTTATAATGTGGCGATTGGGTCGGGAGCAGCCCCGCTCATCATCTTTATGGGCGTGGGAGCAATGACCGATTTCGGCCCGTTACTCGCTAACCCGAGAACCTTGTTACTCGGGGCGGCGGCCCAATTCGGCATATTTGCAACGGTGTTGGGGGCAGTCGGGCTAAACTGGTTGGGCGTGATTGAATTTACCCTCCCGCAAGCTGCGGCTATCGGCATTATCGGCGGGGCGGACGGCCCAACGGCGATTTATCTCGCCAGTAAACTTGCGCCGGAATTATTGGGTGCAATCGCCGTTGCCGCCTATTCTTATATGGCTCTCGTTCCCCTTATTCAGCCGCCGATTATGCGAGCCTTAATCAGCGAGCAAGAACGTAAAATCAAAATGGTGCAAATGCGTACCGTCAGTACCAAAGAGAAAGTGCTGTTCCCGATCATTCTGCTACTCTTGGTCGCCCTGCTACTACCTGATGCCGCCCCGTTATTGGGAATGTTCTGCTTCGGCAATCTAATGCGGGTAAGCGGCGTGGTTGAGCGTTTAAACGAAGTGTCGCAAAATGCACTGATCAACATCGTTACTATCTTCTTAGGGCTTTCGGTCGGTTCAAAATTGGTGGCGGACAAATTTTTACAACCGCAAACCTTAGGCATTTTGGCACTGGGTATCATTGCTTTTGGTATCGGCACGGCAAGCGGTGTGATTATGGCGAAACTAATGAACAAATTCAGTAAGCACAAAATCAACCCGCTTATCGGCTCGGCGGGCGTTTCCGCCGTCCCAATGGCAGCACGGGTATCCAACAAACTGGGACTGGAAGCCGACAAACAAAACTTCCTGCTAATGCACGCAATGGGGCCGAATGTCGCCGGTGTAATCGGTTCAGCCATTGCCGCCGGTGTGATGTTGAAATACATCGCCGGAATGTAGCAAGCGGTTGAATTTAAAACATTTTATGCAAAGGATACGCACGCCGTATCCTTTTTCTGAGAGAATATAATGCATATTAGACCACTCCTCCATAGTGATTATGAGCAATGGAAAACCTTGTGGGAAGACTATCTTTAGAAAATCAACAAAATGCGTGAGTTTGTAGCGACTGTTGTAAAAAACTGTCGAAATCTGACCGCTTGCGTTATAATTGGCGTTTTTAAACGAAGGATATAACAATGGATTTTCCAATTTGCCCGTCTTGTAAAGGCGAAAATACTTACCACGACTCCGTTCAGTTTGTCTGCCCTGATTGCAGTTATGAATGGACAGGCAATGAAGTTGAGGAAGCGGACGAAGATCAACTGATCGTCAAAGATAGTAACGGCAATTTACTGGCAGACGGCGATGATGTGATCTTAATTAAGGATCTGAAATTAAAAGGTTCGTCAGAAGTATTGAAAAAGGGTTCTAAATTCAAAGGGATTCGCCTTGCCCACGGCGATCACAATGTCGATTGCGGCAAGATTATGCTGAAATCGGAATTTTTGAAAAAGGCATAAATCAAACGAAACGGACGCTCAAGCGTCCGTTTGTTTAACGTTCTACCGTCAATAAATTTGCGATTGCCAGCGATTTTCGCTCAATCTCCTGCCATTCGTCATCGGGCTTTGACCCTTCGACAATCCCCGCCCCTGCATAGAGGGTAATGTGATTTTTTTCGATCAACGCTGAACGTAATGCCACGCAAAACTCGGCATTTTCCGGCGTGAAATAGCCAAGCGTGCCGGCATACCAACCTCGCTGAAACTGTTCATGTCGGCGGATAAACTCCGTGGCAAGCGGGCGAGGCAAGCCGGCAACGGCGGCGGTCGGGTGAATACGGGCGAGGCAGTCGCCGTCTTTCACCTTGTCGGCAAGTTGAGTTTGGATAAAACGGAGTAGATGCTGTACATTTTTAAGCCGTTTAATTTCTGCTTCTCCGACTTGAATATCGGCGGAACAATCGGTTAAATGGCTGCAAATATCGTCCACTACCAACCAGTTTTCATAACGGTTTTTCGGATCATTGAGCAGCCATAAGGCGTTGCATTCCGTCTGTTCGGCATCTGCCGTTACCGCCGCTGTACCGGCGAGTGCCTCCGTATAAAAATAACGCCCTTGCCGCCGATACAGTCGCTCTGGGCTTGAGCCGATAAACGTTTGCTCGCCGTTTTCCGACCATAAAAAATGGTAGCAGCCGAGGTTTTTTTGTTGGCTGGCAAAGAGCAGATCATAAGGGCAAACCGGCTTAGTGAAGGTCAGCGTAGTCGCATTTGCCAGCACAACTTTGTTTAATTCACTGGTTTGAATGGTGTGGATCGCCCGTTCAATATTCGCCGCCCAATCCGAAAACGTAGCAGCTTGCTGACGTGCAAGCGGTTCGCACCCCGCCGTTTTTGTCAAGGTTGTCATAGGTGCGATTTGGTGGAGAAATTGGCTAACCTGCTGCCGCTCTTGCCCGTTTAAATAGCAGTAAGCGGTCAGTTTCCGCACGTTTTTGACAAACAATAGGCGGGGCAAAATAAAACGGCACGCTTTCTCAAAGGTCAGCCCGCCGACCAACCGGTAGCCATAGCGTTCGCTAAAGGCTTGGGAATCATCAAGGCACTCAAAACGGCGGGCAGCTCCCAGTGCAACCAATGTGTTATCTTCATCACGGCTTTGCCAAAAATATTGGGGAAAATGCGTTTGTCCTTTTAACCAAGCCAATACATTCGGCGTTTCATCGGGTAATGCAATCTCCGCTGTCAGCTCAATCCATTCCGCCGTGTCGGCAAGATGTTGAATCTTTTGGCTAAGTTGTTGTTTTAATTGATGAAAAATAGACATTTGTAAAATATTGAGGCAATCTAACCGCTTGCAGCAAAAAAGAGCGTCATTTTAACGTATTTTCTCTTTTTTTTCCCAACAAATCGGAGTAGAGTGAAGCATTTTTTACGATGAAAATCCGAGGAAGAGAAAATGGAACGATTTGCAAAGACAGATAAACTGACCCACGTTCGCTACGATATTCGTGGCCCGGTACATAAAGAGGCAATCCGCCTTGAAGAAGAAGGGCATAAAATTCTCAAGCTGAATATCGGCAACCCCGCCCCTTTCGGTTTTGACGCACCGGCGGAAATTTTGGTGGATGTTATCCGCAATTTGCCGACCGCACAGGGTTATTGCGATTCAAAAGGGTTATATTCCGCCCGTAAAGCGATTGTGCAATATTACCAACTTAAAGGGCTACGGGATATTGATGTGGGCGATGTCTATATCGGCAATGGGGTATCGGAGCTGATTACGATGTCTATGCAGGCGCTGTTAAATGACGGCGATGAAATTCTGATCCCGATGCCGGATTATCCGCTTTGGACAGCGGCTGCGACCTTAGCCGGAGGGAAAGCGGTGCATTATTTGTGCGATGAAGAAAATGAATGGTTTCCGGATATTGAGGATATTAAAGCGAAAATTACCCCGAATACCAAAGCCATTTTGGTGATTAACCCAAATAACCCGACCGGTGCGGTCTATAGCCGCCAACTGTTGTTAGAGATTGCGGAAGTCGCACGCCAACACAATCTGATGATTTTTTCAGACGAGATCTACGAGAAAATTGTCTATGACGGTGCAGTGCATCACCACATTGCCGCCCTTGCGCCTGATCTGTTAACCGTTACTTATAACGGCTTATCCAAAGCCTATCGGGTGGCAGGCTTCCGTCAGGGGTGGATGGTGCTAAACGGTCCGAAACAGCAGGCAAAAGGCTTTATTGAAGGTTTGGATACGCTGGCATCAATGCGGTTATGTGCCAATACGCCGATGCAACACGCAATTCAAACGGCATTGGGCGGCTATCAAAGCATCAATGAATTTATTCTGCCCGGCGGGCGTTTGTTGGAACAACGCAACAAAGCGCACGAGCTGCTCACCCAAATTCCTGGGATAAGCTGCGTTAAACCGAAAGGGGCAATGTACCTATTCCCGAAAATCGACACGGAAATGTACGGTATTCAGAACGATCAGCAATTCGTGTTAGATCTATTACGCCAAGAAAAAGTGTTGCTCGTGCAAGGTTCGGGCTTTAACTGGCATAAACCGGATCACTTCCGTGTCGTCAGCTTGGCACACGTGCATCAATTAGAAACCGCCATCGGTCGGTTAGCGAAATTTTTGCAGAATTATCGTCAATAATGAATCAGGACAAATAGCAATGCTTAAAGGTACATTGTTTTCGCTTTCCGCTTCGTTTTTATTTGGCGGGCTTTACTATTTGTCCACTGCCCTTAGCCCCCTCTCCGGCGAGAGTATCTATGGCTTTCGGATTTGGGTTACGTTGCCTTTTTTGTTTATTGCCCTTGTGATTTTCAAACAAGCGGGTGAATTTCGCCGTTTTTTGCAAAAATTGCGTCAATCTCCCCGCTTGATCTTGGTGCTGTGTATCACCTCCGCGATTACGGCATCGCAAATGTGGCTGTTCCTTTGGGCACCGAATAATAATGCGGCGATCGATGTTTCAATCGGTTATCTGTTGATGCCGATCGCAATGGTTGCCGTTGGGCGCTTTATCTTTCAAGAACGCCTTTCGCCCCTGAAAATTGCCGCCATTCTGTTTGCCATTATCGGCGTATTGCTGACGTTAATCACCGCAGGCACGCTCTCTTGGGCAACCCTGATGGTACTGCTCGGCTACCCGCTCTACTTCAGCCTGCGCAAATATTTTGCGATTTCACACCTCTCCAGTTTTATCTGTGAAATAGTGTTGATGCTGCCCGCCGCCAGTTATTTTGTGTGGCAGACAGATATGGACGCTGTACTGGCGAAAAATCCGCTCATTTACGAATGGCTAATGTTACTGGGGCTGGTTAGCGGCTCGGCGTTAATCGCCTATGTGATTGCCAGTAGCCTTTTGCCGATTAACGTATTGGGGCTGTTAAGTTACGTTGAGCCAGCCTCAATGTTGGTTGTGTCGTTTTTAATCGGTGAAGCGTTGGATCAAAATGCCTATGTGCTGATGCTCTGTTTGAGTATTGCGATTGCCTTGTTGGTTTTTGAAGGGATTTTTCATCATCGAAAAGGACAAAAATAAGGGGGAACAGTGGCAAAAGGCATATTTCTAGCGCTCATCAGCAATATTTTATTTGGTACGGGCTACTATTTTGCGTTGCTCTTACAGCCTTTAACCGATACCGAAATGCTCGGTTTACGCATTATCATTTTATTGCCGATTATTTTATTTGCGATATTCCTCTTTCAACAACAAAATAATTTTAACAAGCTGTTTGCCAATATTCGCCGACAACCCCATTTAATCGGCGTGATTTTATTATTAACCCTCAATACCGGCGTTCAATTATGGTTATTTCTCTGGGCACCCAATAATCACCAAGCCATTCAAGTCTCTATCGGTTATTTATTATTGCCGTTAGTTGCCGTAGCATTAGGTAAATTGATCTTCAAAGAGCATTTTTCCCGTTTAAAATGGTGGGCGTTGGCGTTCGCCTGCTTAGGCGTAGGCACGAACATTATCTTAGCCGATGAAATCTCTTGGGCAACTTTTGTCGCAGGCTTCGGCTACCCGATTTATATTGCATTACGCCGCTATTTTAATATCAATACACTCGCCACATTTTGTGTGGAGTTATTACTCTTATTGCCATTAGCCGTTTATTTTATTTGGCAAATAGACAGCGAAATCATTTTACTGAAAAATCACTATTTTTACGGCTATTTAATTTTATTTGGGCTGGTTAATGGTATGGCATTTATTTTATATATTTATTCCAGTAATTTATTACCGATTAACGTATTAGGTCTATTAGGCTATGCCGAACCGTTGGTGATGCTGATGATCTCGTTTGCGATCGGCGAAGTGTTAGAGACAAAATCCTATCTTTTATTGGCTTGCCTTATCGTTGCAATTATTTTATTAACAATTGACAATTTCCGTGCCAAGCTGCCAACCCATAGGCAAAACTAAAAAAACATTATTCAGAATTATGCCTAGCTTTGCACGCTAAACATAAAAACAACAGATATAATAATGATTTCCGCATATAACGAACATCACTATTTGTCTTTAGATTGTCATTGAAAGCGCTTTTTATCATTTACTAGACAATAACGCCATCGTGCATATTTTGAGACAAAACCGACCGCTTGTTATCCGCTAACCTTGGCTATCAAACCAACTTTCTAAAATCAAACAGGCTGAAATTCCATCAACTTTGCCTTTTTTTAATGCCCGATAGCCGCCACGGGCAAAAATTTCTGCTTTCGCTTCAACCGTTGTCAGTCGCTCATCTTGTAATACAACCAGCAAATTAAAACGCCCGTGCAGACGGTTGGCAAACTTTTTCGCCCGTTGTGTCAATGTCTGCTCCGTACCATCCATATTAAGCGGCAAACCGACGACCAGCAGATCCGGCTGCCATTGTGCCAGCAGCTTGCCGATTTCCTGCCAATTAGGTACCCCGTCTTGTGCTTTGAACGCCGGCAAACTCTGAGCCGTACCGGTAATACTCTGACCAACAGCACAACCGATACTGTTTGTGCCGAAATCAAAGGCAATCACGGTCTTCCCCATTTAAGCTCTCCCTGCAGCAGTGGGAATGTTATCCCCTAATAAGCCATTGGCTTCCACCCAACGATCCAAATAGCCCGTTTGAAATAAAATGGTTTTATCAAACGGTGCAACCGCCCAGCTATTTTGAGCAATTTCCTGCTCTAATTGATCCGGTTTCCACGTACAGCACCCCAAACAGACAATAAAATTTTCCGGCGCAACCGCCTGCCCGAACGTTTCCAAAATATCGCCGGAAGTTGTCATTATCAAGTCATTGCCCGCCGGATAGCTATGTAGAAATGATTGCGGTGTCGGAGTGTGTAAAATAAAGCCTCGCTCTTGGCTGACCGGCCCACCGCTCAAGACCAACTGATCTTGGCTGTAATTCCGGCTGTTTGCCATTAAAAAGTCCATTTTTGCTAACAATTCCATTACCGAGAGATCAGTCGGCGAGTTAATCATTACCCCCCAAGCACCCTGTTCATTATGCTCGCAGAGATAAATCACAGTGCGCTCAAAATAATCGTCCAGCATATCAAGGGTAGCAATTAAAAATTTGCCTTGTAAATTCATCATTTAGCTCATATCCCCATATAAAATCTGCAATGCGGTAATGGTGGCTAATGCCGCCGTTTCAGTGCGAAGCACCCTTTTCCCAAGTAGCACTTCTGTGAAACCTTGCGTTTCCGTCATTGCAATTTCTTCCACCGACAACCCGCCTTCCGAGCCAATTAGCAAGCGAACGCCCGCTTTCGGAATTGACGGCAAGGATTTTAAACTGTACTCGGCACGAGGGTGGAGGTTCAGTTTTAACATCTCGTCCTGCTCTTTACACCAATCCGCCAACGGCATTATCGGACGGATTTCCGGTACAACATTACGCCCACACTGCTCACAAGCGGCTATTGCAATTTTTTGCCACTGTTGAATTTTTTTATCCTGCCGTTCGGCATCTAATTTCACACCACAACGGCTCGACCAAAGCGGCGTAATCGTTTTCACCCCTAATTCTACCGATTTTTGAATGGTAAATTCCATTCGCTCCCCCCGTGAAATGACTTGCCCTAAATGAATAGCAAGGGGAGATTCCCGATCGTCAAATTCGCTGTGATGAATCCGTACCTCAATTTGCTTTTTATGCACTTGTGCAATGGTCGCGTGAAAAATCCGGTTTGTGCCGTCAAACAGAATAATATCTTCTCCCTCTCCCATTCGCAGTACCCGACCAATATGGTTGGCAGCATCTTCGCTTAACTGGCAATGGGTTTTGCCGGACAATAATTCGGGGTGGTAAACTCTGGGTATTCTCATAATCAGCCGATAGTAGTCAAAGAGAGGAAGTGTAATCAACCGCTTCCGTTCCTGCAAGTACAAGCGGTCGGTTAGGGCAGAAAATTTGCAATATTCTTGTAGAAACGCCACGCTAGCCTCTTTCATATAACCACACAATCTAGATATGATTAAACGGACAGCGGCTCATTTAACGTTGTGCAACTGTAATATAACACTGCAAGTGCGTAAAAGATAAGGAATATTCGGCGTTTAAATAATCCCTACCTTTCTTGAAGCGCATTTAACCGACGGCATAAGAGAAAATCGGCAACGTGAGAAGAATTGCAATGAGGTTCACATCAAAAAATCACTCATCAGCCCAAAAACAAGCAATTTTTGTGCCGTCCGCCCGACTTTCTAACACCGGACGCTCTTGCTTGCAACGCTCTGTCGCTTTCCAACAACGTGCGTGGAAGGCACAACCTTTCGGCGGGTTAAGGGGGCTTGGCAGCTCGCCGGTCAGTTTAATCCGTTCCCGCCGTTGGTTTGGGTTTAATCTCGGTGTTGCCGAGAGTAAGGCTTGCGTATAAGGGTGGCGTGGGTTGCTAAAAAGGGTTTTGGTTTCACCCTGTTCAACACAACGCCCTAAATACATTACCATTACTTCGTCCGCAATGTGTTCCACCACCGATAAATCGTGGGAAATAAACACGTAGGACAGCCCCATTTCCACCTGCAAATCCATCATTAAATTCAGTACCTGCGCCCGTACCGAAACGTCCAATGCCGAAACCGGTTCGTCTGCCACCACAATATCGGGGTGCAGCATTAATCCACGGGCAATCGCAATACGTTGGCGTTGCCCGCCAGAAAACATATGCGGATAGCGGTCGTAAAACTCAGGTTTTAAGCCGACTTTTGCCATCATTTCAAGCACTTGGGCTTTTCGCTCTTTGGCGGATAACGCCGTGTTAATTTTCAGCGGTTCTTCTAAAATTGTGCCGACTTTTTTGCGAGGGTTAAGGGACGCATAAGGATTTTGAAACACAATTTGAATTTTTCGGCGGCGAAGCTGGTTGGTGGCTTGATCGCTGCCTAAAAAATTCTGTCCGTTATAGAATAATTGCCCTTCGGTCGGACATTCAATCATTGTGAGCATACGCCCAAGGGTCGATTTGCCGCAGCCTGATTCGCCTACAACGGCAAGGGTTTTGCCTCGTTCGAGACTGAAAGAAACGCCGTCCACCGCTTTCACCAACTTAGGCTGGCGGAACATTCCCTGTTTAACGGGATAATATTTTTTCAATTCCACCGCTTCAAGAAGCGGTGAGTTGTGATCGTTTTTTTGCATTTGAGTTATCCGATAAAAGCCTCTGGCTGACCTTGCGCATTCAATGGCGTATAGCATTTCACTTGGCGGCCGTTAAGCTGATGTAACGGCGGTTCTTCACGGCGGCAGCGCTCCGTTGCATAAGGGCAACGTGGGTTGAGCAAGCACCCTTGCGGGCGATCGTATTTGCCCGGCACGACACCAGGTAGCGATTGCAGACGGGATTTGCCCTCCGCAAATTCGGGCAGTGCTTTGAGTAATGCTTGCGTATAAGGGTGAAGCGGGGAGTGGAAAATGTGCTCGGCTTTGCCCTCTTCCACCACTTGCCCCGCATACATCACAATAATACGGTGTGCCGACTCAGCCACCAACGCAAGATCGTGGGTAATCAAAATCAACGCCATATTCTCTTTGCGTTGCAAGGTCAGTAGCAGATCGATAATTTGTGCTTGAATCGTTACGTCTAACGCCGTAGTCGGTTCATCGGCAATCAGTAGCTTAGGGTTACAGGCAATCGCCATTGCAATCATCACCCGCTGGCTCATTCCGCCGGAAAGTTGGTGAGGATAAACGGACAAGCGAGATTCGGGATCGGGAATGCCCACCATAGTCAATAGTTCAATCGTCCGTTGGCGGCGGCTTGCTTTTGTGCCGCCTTGATGCACCTTTAACGCCTCCATAATCTGATAGCCGACTGTATAGCTCGGGTTGAGGCTGGTCATAGCGTCTTGGAAAATTATCGCCACATCGGCACCGATAATCTGTTGTTTTTCTTTCGGCGTCAGTGCGAGCAGATCTTTGCCGTGAAAGTGCAGTGCCTCCGCCATTACTCGCCCGGGGAAATCAATCAACCCCATAATCGCCAGTGAGCTGACCGATTTACCCGATCCCGATTCACCGACAATCCCCAACACTTCGCCTTCATTGACTTGATAGCTGATCCGATCCACCGCTTTAAACGGGCTTTTTTGTTCACCGAAATGGACGGAAAGCTGGTTTACTTCTAATAATGCCATTGCGTCCTCCTACTGCTTTAATTTTGGATCGAGTGCATCACGCAAGCCATCGCCCATCAGGTTAAATGCCAACACTAGCGATAAAATTGCCAGCCCCGGAATCGTAACCAGCCAGTTTGCCGACTGCATAAAACTGCGGGATTCCGCCAACATTGTCCCTAACTCCGGTGTCGGCGGTTGCGCCCCAATCCCTAAGAAGCCTAGAGCGGCAAGTTCTAAAATTGCGTTGGAGATCCCCATTGTCATTTGAACAATCAGCGGGGCAAGGCAGTTTGGCAGGATCACGATGAACATTAACCGTGTAACACCTGCCCCCGCCACTTTGGAAGCGGTTACATAATCCCGATTTTTTTCACTCAGCACGGAGGCACGGGTTAAACGGACATAGCTCGGAATGGAGACCACGGCGATCGCAATCGCCGCATTCACAAGCGAAGGCCCTAAAATCGTTACTACACCGATGGTAAGCAACAGGCTTGGAATTGCAAGCATAATATCGACAAAGCGCATAATCACAATGTCAATCGTGCCGCCATAGTAACCGGCAATTAAGCCTAAGATCACGCCTAATACGCAAGACATCAACACAATCAGCAAGCCGATAAAAATCGACAATCTTGCCCCATAAATAATACGGGACAGAATATCCCGCCCAATATCATCAGTACCGAGCCAATAAGGCGCTTGCCCGCCGTCAAACCACGCAGGCGGTAATAATAAGGCACTGCGATTTTGGCTAATCGGGTCGAAAGGGGCAACCACATCGGCAAAAAGACAAACAAACGCCACAAAAACAATAAAAGCCAGTCCAATCACCGCCCCTTTATTTTGGCGGAAATAAAACCAAAATTCTTGTAACGGGGTAAGCGGTGCCGGTGAAGCGGATTCAAGATGAGACATTATCACTCCAAACAAAATTAGGTATGGCGAATACGCGGATTCACAATACCGTAAAGCAGATCAACCGACAAATTCACGAAAATAATTAAGGTTGCAATAATCAGTACCGAGCCTTGCAATACCGGGTAATCACGGGAATTGATCGCATCAATAATCCATTTGCCGATCCCCGGCCACGAGAAAATATTTTCCGTTAATACTGCTCCCGATAATAGCTGCCCGACAATCAGCCCCACCACCGTAACCACCGGAATTAACGCATTACGCAGCGCGTGAATAATGACAATGCGGGTGGTATTCAGCCCTTTGGCTTTCGCCGTGCGGATATAATCCTCACCCAGCACTTCTAACATTGAGGAACGGGTCATACGGGTAATAATTGCCAACGGAATCGTCCCCAGTACAATCGCCGGTAAAATTAAGGATTTGATAGCCGCTAAAAATGCTCCCGGTTCGTCTGAACGCCAAGTGTCAATCAGCATAAACCCGGTGTCCGCCTCAATCCAAAATTCTGCGGGTAAACGGCCGGAAGCCGGCAACCCCAACGGGGTTGAAACATAAAGAATTAAAATCAGCCCCCACCAAAAAATCGGCATTGAATAGCCGGTCAGCGACAGGGACGTTACGGCGTGGGAAAGCCACGACTCTTTTTTCACCGCAGCAATCACCCCCAACACAATACCGCCGATCAGCGACCATAGCAGAGCAAAAAACGCTAATTCCACCGTCGCAGGAAACAGTGTGAAAAACTCTTTTAAAACCGGTTCATTATTGCGAAAAGAATTGCCCAAATCGCCCTGAAATACGCCTTTGATATAGTTGAAATATTGTTCGTAAAGGGGTAAATCCAAGCCAAGCTGGCTCATCATTTGGGCGTGAATTTCGGGGCTAAGCCCCCGCTCGCCCATTCGGATCTCAATCGGATCGCCGGGAATAAGGTGAACTAAAGCAAAAGTAATTAAGGTTATCGCAAAGAAGGTTGGGATAACCATTAAAATACGTTTAAGAATAAATTGAAACATTCAAACTCTCGGTGTTTAAGTTAGCAAGCGGTCGGTTTTTGGCGTACTTTTTACAATATGATGATGCTTACTGCTGTTCATCATAAATGGCACAATGCTAAGTGTTATTAAACCTGCGTCTCTCAATGATGAACGATATTGCAAGCAACATAATATCGCAAGAATTTACCATAAACTGACCGCTTGTAAAGGGCATTACTGCCGAATTATTGGCTGTCTAAATCCACCTTTTCAAAGCTGTGTACGCTAAACGGACTCATCACATAGCCTTTGACTTCTTTGCGTACAGGGAAATACGAGGTGGAGTGCGCCAAGGTAATCCACGGTGCTTGTTCTTTAAAGACGAGCTGGGCTTGTTCGTACAGCGCAACTCGTTTGGCGTGATCCGTTTCTTGTGATGCGCCTACTACTAATTCATCAAACCCTTTATGACAGAATTTGGCGTAGTTCGAACCTAACTCCACCGCTGAGCAGCTTAATAGCGTATTTAAGAAGTTATCCGGATCGCCGTTATCGCCCGACCAACCCATTAAGCCTGTTTGGTGATCGCCCGCCCGCATACGTTTAAGGTATTCACCCCACTCATAGCTGACGATTTTGGCATTCACGCCGACTTTTTTCCAATCTTCCTGAATCAACTCCGCAATCCGCCGTGCGTTCGGATTATACGGGCGGGAAACCGGCATTGCCCACAAATCCGTGTCAAAACCGTTTTCAAAGCCGGCTTCTTTTAACAAGGCTTTGGCTTTTTCCGGATTATAGTCATAATCCGGTGTGTTTTCGTTATAGCTCCACATTGTCGGCGGAATCGGATTTTTTGCCACTTGTCCCGAGCCTTGATAAACCGCATCAATGATCGCCTGTTTATTCACCGCATAACTTAACGCTTGACGCACTTTCACATTATTAAACGGTGCTTTTTGCACGTTAAAATTCAAATAGCCGATATTCAGCCCCGGTTTACTCATCAGGTTAATCGCCGGATCATTTTTCATTTTTTCAATATCCGCCGGATTTGGATAAGGTGCGGCGTGGCACTCCGCTTTTTGTAATTTGGCATAACGCACGGACGCATCAGGGGTAATCGAGAACACTAAGCGGTCAATCGCCGGCTTACCGTCCCAATATTGTTCAAAGGCTTTATAGCGGATTTGGGAATCTTTTTTATAATCGACAAATTGGAAAGCCCCTGTGCCGATCGGGTTGGTATCCACTTTCTCCGGCGTACCGGCGTTCAACATTTTATCGGCATACTCCGCCGACATAATTGAGGCAAAATCCATCGCTAAATTGGCTAAAAACGGCGCATTCGGCGTATTTAGGCTGATTTTTACCGTATAATCATCCATTTTTTCCACTTTATGAATGATATTTTGCATATCCATTCCGACAAAATATTCATAATTTCCGCCGGATACTTTGTGATAAGGGTGATTCGGATCAAGCTGGCGGTTGAACGAGAACAGCACATCGTCCGCATTAAAATCACGGCTTGGGGTAAAGTCTTTTGCTGAATGGAATTTCACGCCTTTACGCAAATGGAAAATGTAGGTTTTCTTATCCTCCGACACTTCCCAACTTTCCGCCAAAGACGGCTCAACGCTGGTTTCTCCCGCTTTAAACGCCGTTAAGCGATTAAACATAGCACGGGAAGAGGCATCTAAGGTTGCGCCGTCTGTCCCAAGCTGCGGGCTTAAAAAGGAAGGAGAGGCTTCCAAGCAGTAAACAAAGGTTTTTGGTGCTGCCGCTGCCGAACCGGACGCCACCGCCAAAGCCAAGAGGGAGAGTTGTGTTAGCTTTTTCATTTTCACTCCTAGGGTTATTTGCATCGTTGTAAAATTGGCTAGGGCTTCAATATACAAATTTTTGAATGAACTGCAATAGATTTTTTTATGCAAGCGGTGTTTTTGTAAAGAAATATTGCAAAATTGTTACACAGATCACGAAAACAAAAGGGACGCAAAAGCGTCCCAAAGTGATACAAGCGGTTGGTTTTGGCAAAATTTTTGCCGTACGATCTAAAAACGAAGCCTAGACAAGTTATACCTACCCCGTCAAACACCAAAGGATTTCAAAATATGATACGGATATATCCTCGTGTGTTACAAAAAATTTGCTCCAACCGAGCGCTTATTGAATTAACCTAAAATGCGATTTAATTCTTCGCTGACTTTTTCGACCGGCTGTGTGCCGTCTAAACGGAAATATTGGGTATTGCCGGCTTCGGCTTCAGCGGTGTAGTAGGCAATCAATGGCTTGGTCTGTTTATGATAAATTGCCAAACGCTCTAACACGGTTTCCGCTTTGTCGTCCGGACGAATAATTAACTCTTCGCCGGTTACATCGTCTTTGCCTTCCACTTTCGGCGGGTTATACACCACGTGGTAAGTACGTCCTGACGCTTGATGCACTCGGCGACCGCTCATACGTTCCACAATCACCTCATCAGCCACATCAAATTCCAACACAAAATCAATTTTCACGCCGGATTCTTTCAACGCATCGGCTTGCGGAATCGTACGAGGAAAACCGTCTAATAAAAAACCGTTGGCACAATCCGGCTGGGCAATACGATCTTTAACCAATGCTACCGTCAGCTCGTCCGGCACTAATTTTCCTTCGTCCATCAACGCCTTAGCTTGTTTACCTAACTCGGTGCCGGCTTTAATCGCCGCACGGAACATATCCCCCGTTGAAATTTGCGGAATACCGAATTTGTTCATCATAAATTGGGCTTGCGTGCCTTTACCCGCCCCCGGTGCACCTAATAGGATAATTTTCATACGAAAACCTCTTAAAAAATAAAAAACAATGAAATAGGCGATAACCTTACCGATTACTGCCTGAAATTGCAAATGTTATTGCGGAAATGACCGCTTGTCGATGCCACATCAGATCTACTCTGAAATGATTTCAATCTATTAACGGCATCAACGTGGTATTTCTGCACTAAATAGCCGTGCTACAACCGAATAGGGATTTTCACCCCGCTATTCACTAAACTGCATTTGGTGGAGCTGTTTGTACGCGCCGCCTTGTGCCAGTAACGCTTGGTGAGTGCCACGTTCTATAATCCGACCGTGATCGATCACCAAAATTTCATCGGCTTTTTCAATCGTGGAAAGGCGGTGAGCAATCACCAATACGGTGCGGTCTTTTTGCAGTTCGTCCAATGCCGCTTGAATTGCCCGCTCCGATTCCGTATCAAGAGCGGAAGTCGCCTCATCTAAGACCAGCACCGGCGAGTTACGCAACAATGCACGGGCGATTGCCAGACGTTGCCGCTGCCCGCCCGATAAGCTCACACCGTTTTCGCCAATCACGGTATCCAAACCCTGCGGCATTTTTTCGATAAATTCCATCGCATACGCCGCTTTAGCTGCCCGCTCAATCTCGGCACGACTGAATTTATCTTGTGCGGCATAGGCGATATTATTGGCAATGGTGTCGTTAAACAGGTGAACCTGTTGAGAGACGATCGCACACTGTTCACGCAGATTATTCAAGCGATAATCCTGAATATTTTTGCCGTCCAGTAAAATCGTGCCGCCGTCAATCTCGTAAAAACGGGTAATCAGATTAGCAATGGTGGATTTCCCCGAACCTGAACGCCCGACTAACGCCAGCGTTTTACCTGCCGGCAATTCAAACGAAATGTGATTGAGTGCCGGCTGATCTTTGCCGTAATAGGTGAAAGAGACGTTTTCAAAGCGAATATCACCTTTTGCACGAGAAGTTTGATGAGTACCCTGATCCCGCTCGGTCGGTAAATCAAATAGGGTGAATAGCGTTTGACAAGCCGCCATTCCCCGTTGGAATTGTGCATTGACGTTAGTGAGGGTTTTCAGCGGACGCAGAATGCCCATCAACGCACCGATAACAGCGGCAAACTCGCCGGCGGTCAGACTATCGCCCATAATCTCCGGTGAGCCGGCTAAGAACAGCACTACCGCTAACGCTAATGAGGCGATCACTTGGATAATCGGGTCGGAAATCGCTGTTGCCGCCATCATTTTCATTCCTTTGCGACGCATATCATTACTGGTATGGTTAAAGCGGTGTTCTTCGACCGCCTGCCCGCCAAAAGAGAGTACCACTTTATGCCCCCGTAGCATTTGCTCGGCACTTTCCGTCATACTGCCCATTGACTCCTGCATATTGCGGCTTAAACGGCGGAAGCGCTTCGACACTAGGCGAATCAGCACGGCAATAATCGGCCCGATAAGAAATAGCACAAGGGATAACCGCCAACTGTAATAAAACATTGTTGCCACTAAAAAGAGAATATAAACCCCCTCCCGTACCACGCTCTGCAAGGCACTGGCGGAAGAATTGGCGATCTGTTCGGAATCGTATGTAATGCGGGATAATAATTTGCCAGAGGAATTTTGATCGAAAAAAGTAACAGGCATAAACATCAAATGCTTAAACACCTTTTGACGCATTGTCATCACCACTTTACCGGACACCCACGCCAAACAGTAGCTGGATACAAAGCTGGTCAGCCCCCGTGCGAAAATCAGCCCGACCACAATAAACGCCATCATTTTCAGAAAGTTACGATCGGACGTTCCGCCAAAGCCCTCATCAATTAACGGTTTTAGCATTGTGATGAGGTAAGCGTCTGCACCTGCATTCAGCACCATTGCTAACATTGCTACCAAAATACCCGCTTTAAACGGTGAGATCATCGGCCACAAGCGTTTAAACGTCTGCCAAGTCGATTGATCGTGGGTTATCTCATCAAATGAGAAAGAAGGTTTTGACATAATATTTCAACTTTATCGTAAAAAGTGGCTTATTCTAAAGGCAAACGGCGGTTATGCCAAATTTAAAACCACCCGCAAATCACCCATTTAAACAACAAAGGGGCAAGCAGGGACGATACCAATCCGCACAACACTAGCGAAACGGACGCATAGCTCCCTGCTTTTACGCTATATTCCATTGAACGAGCCGTGCCTAATGCGTGGGAGACCGCCCCCATACTCAACCCGACTGCACGGGCATTACGCACTTTCAACCACTGTAATACGGCAATACCGAATGCCGAGCCGGTCAAACCCGATACAGTAACCGCAACCGCCCCAACCGCCGAATTACCGCCGATTTGATCGACAATCGAAACGGCAATCGCCGTGGTTACCGATTTAGGCAAAATCGCCATAATGATCTCTTGGCTTGCGCCAAACAGTAGTGCCAGCAATACCCCCGTCAACATCGAAAAAAGCGAGCCGGCTAACACCACGATTGTAATGACACGCCAATGCTTGCGAATTTGCGGTAATTGCTCATAAAACGGTACGGCAAGGGCGACAACCGACACACCTAATAGCTGATTGATCGGAAAATTACCTTGATAATAATCGCCAAAGGGAATATGACATAACACCAATATCGCCGCTAACAATAATAGCGATAAAATGAAAGGGTTCAACACCGCAGATTTGAGTGTTTTACTTAGCTTCAACACCACAATGAACACCGCAACCGTCAGTAATGAGTAAGCATAAATCGGCACATTCATCGACGGCGCTCCCGTTTTACTGAAAGGCTAAACAGCCATTGAGAAAAGTAGCCAATAACGATTAAAGATAGCACGGCACTAAAAAAATTAGCCATCACTAACGCATTTAGATGCGCCAGTAACACCTCTGTTTGCTCAACAATGCCGGCACAAATCGGCAGAAAAAAGAGTGTCATATAACGTAACAAGGGGCGGGAAGCCGGTAACACCCAATTCAGCTTGATAAAACCTAACGTCAATCCACCAAATAAAAGCAGCAATCCCTAAATACTTTCCGATATACCAATTGGTACTAGCCACGCCAGCCCTTTTCCTAAATAAAGCATTAAACATAAAAGCCCAAGTGCGACGCAAAAGCGTAACAGCTTGCCTAATATTATCCGTAACATACCGCCATTATCCTTTAAACAACACTAACAAAGGCGGTATTTTGCAAAAAATATGCCGTAACCGACCGCTTGTTAGTTACCCTGTGCTTGTAAAAAGCCAATCACTTTCCCCAAATCCCGTGTGCGTTGGGAGGGCGGCAGACTTTTCAGGAAAGTCGCCCCATATTGCCGCATCACCAATCGGGCATCACAGATAATCACCGCCCCTCTGTCCGTTACATCACGGATAAGCCGTCCCACACCTTGTTTAAGCGTAATGACCGCTTCGGGAATTTGAATATCGTTAAAGGGATCGCCCCCTTGCAAGCGACAATCTTCCATTCTTGCTTTGAGCAACGGTTCGTCCGGTGCGGTAAAGGGCAGTTTATCAATAATCACCAATGAAAGTGCATCGCCCCGCACATCAATCCCTTCCCAAAAACTTTGAGTGGCAACCAACACACTGTTCGGCTCGGCGACAAATTTTTCCAACAGGCGACTTTTACTGGTTTCCCCTTGTAGCAACACGCTTAAATCGCTGTGTTCCCGCAGAAAATCCGCCAGCCCCCGCATCATAAAATAAGAGGTACAGAGCAAAAAGCAACGCCCCTTATTTGCCTCAATCACGGGTTTGAGTAACTGCCCCAACGCCGTAAGCGTGTGAGCTTTATTGCTATCGGGAAGGTAACGAGGCACACACAATAGCGACTGCTTCGCATAATCAAACGGGCTTTGCAACACCATTTGCTCGGCATTCATAATCCCTAACCGTTGGCAGAAATGGTCGAACTTGCCGCCGACTTCCAAAGTGGCGGAAGTAAACACCCAACCGATTTTTTGTATGTTGAGCTGCTCGCCGAATTTATCCGCCACCGTCAAAGGCGTAATGTGCAAGCCGAACGCCCGCCCGTTTGTTTCATACCAATAGCAATAACCTACCGTGGTAGTATCGCTGAGTTTTTTGAGCTTGACTTTGATTTCTGCCAAACGTTCGAAGATTTTATCTAAGGTTTCCGAACGCCCCAGCGATTTTTTCACCACATCGCTCAAAAATTCAAGGGTGTCATTCAGCTTATTCAGCCCCTCAACCACCGTGCGATTTTGCAATAATTCCCGTAAATTGCCCCGCTTGTTGCCCTCTCCAATCAATAAACGGAAATCCTGCACCACTTTTTGCAGATGATCCGCTGCTTTGCCGAGCTGGGCGAGATCTTTCAACTCCGAGCGATAAACAATCGTGCAATCCTTACATAAATCAAACAGTTGGCGAGAGGTTAGGGACTGCCCGAAATATTGGCTGGCGATGTCCGGTAACTGATGCGCTTCATCAAACACCACCAATTCTGCCTCCGGAATCAACTCGCCAAACCCTGTTTCTTTAACCGCCATATCCGCACAAAACAGATGATGATTAACCACCACCACGTCCGCTTCCATTGCTCTGCGGCGTGCGTGAACGATGTAGCACTCTTTATAGTTCGGGCAATCCGATCCAAGACAACTCTCGGTTGTCGAAACTAGCTGCGGTAAAATCGGACTATCTTCGGCAAGGGCGATGCACTCGCTCAAATCCCCCGTTTGGGTTGCCGCCTGCCATTTACGCACTTTGCCGAGATCCGATAGCACCGATTTATCGCCCAATACCCCCATTGCGATCACCTGATCTAAACGCTCCAAGCACAAATAATTCGCCCGCCCTTTGAGCAAGGCAATTTTACCTTTATATTTCAAGGCTTTTTGGATTGTGGGCAAATCCCGCTTAAACAGTTGATCTTGCAGGTTTTTTGAACCGGTGGAAATGATTGTTTTTTTGCCGGACAACAACGCCGGCACCAGATAAGCAAAGGTTTTGCCCGTACCGGTGCCGGCTTCAATCACCGCACTGTTTGCCAATTTTACCGCTCTGCCGACCGCTTGCGCCATTTCCAACTGCGCCTCACGAGGCTTAAACCCTTGAATATTCCGGCTTAATGTGCCACTTTCACTAAAAGCGTTGTTGATTTTTTGAGTTAATGTCATCGCATTTTCGTACGTTGATTGAGGGAGAAAAGGTACGGATTTTAACAGAAAAAGCCTGTTCCTGCTAAACCTCAATAGTAGGTTGCAAGCGGTCGGTAACACACAAAACATTGCAAGATTAGCAACCTTGAAATTCCGAGCCACCGTTATTTAATTTCCGCCAAATACCGACTTTCACACCGTTCATTGCGATATATAGCTCATCTTTAGGCATCACCAAATTTCCCCATATTCATCTTGTCCACTATATTCTCTTTTTTGACGAGGTTGAACGACAAGTTCTAATTCTAAGCCAGATAAAATTTTAGGGGCTGTACTAGATAACTAGGGAAATCTAATTTCAGGTTAGAATAATCCCTATGAGAAGAAGTCGTTTAAGTCAGTACAAGCAAAACAAACTGATTGAACTGTTTATTGCGGGTGTTACTGCTCGC
>NZ_SPPA01000013.1:0-72469 GCF_004569585.1 Muribacter muris
CCATGATCAAACTCTTCAATTCAAAAGTTTAATCGCTCAATAAATACTGACTAAAAAATCATTCTAAATGAATTTCAAGTTAAGCACTTATCAAGACTTCAAAATTAAAATATTCTTTTCAAAATCCGTCAACAAGTGCCCACACAGATTGTCTGATACTTTGTTAAAGAGCAAAAAAGAACGACGCACCGTAATTTTAACTTCTTCACAACAGTGCGTCGTTGTGTGGTGTGCATTATAGAGAAATCCAAAACCAATGCAAGCGGTTTTTGAGAAAAAACCGCAAAAAAATCGAAAAATCTTACCGCTTGGTGAAAACACGCTCAAAGAGATAACTATTTAGACGGAAAGCGGTGAGATTTTCACAATCTCTTACCTTTATCTGACTTTGGATAATCTTCTTAAACACTTTCATCAAATTCTAAAGAGTAAAATCAATAAGAAATCTCTCCTTTATATAATGAAAATCCTCTATAATGCCCTTTTTATCTCAACAAGTGACAAGTGGTCAGATCTTGCAAAAAATCAGCTAAATCTCACCGCTTGTTCGTGGTTCGTGAACCTCCCACGCAAAAAAACTAAGGATATGTATGCAACATTCAAATAAAGCCGCCGTGATTTTTTCCGGCGGGCAGGATTCCACCACCTGCTTATTACTTGCTATTCATGAATTTGGCAAGGAAAATGTGGAAGCTATCACCTTTCAATACGGGCAACGCCACGCCATTGAACTGGAAAAAGCTGCTTGGATCGCACAAGATCTTGGCATTAAACAAACGCTAATTGATACTTCTGTCATCAAAGCCATTACCCATAATGCGTTAATGGATGAAAACGCCACTATTGCACAAAATGGGAGTACGCCAAATACTTTTGTGGACGGTCGCAATGCGCTTTTTCTCCTTTACGCCGGTATCTATGCCAAAAGCCAAGGTATTCAAACCCTTTATACCGGCGTGTGCGAAACGGATTTCAGCGGCTATCCCGATTGCCGTGATGTGTTCGTCAAATCAATGAATGTAACGATGAATTTGGCAATGGATTACAATTTCAATATCCGCACGCCGTTGATGTACCTCACTAAAAAAGAGACTTGGGCATTAGCTGATGAGTTAGGGGCGTTTGACTATATCCGCCAGCACACCCACACCTGCTATTTAGGCATAGAAGGTGGCTGCCACGACTGCCCAAGCTGTCAGCTACGGGAAAAAGGGCTGAATGATTACCTTGCGGAGCGTGCCAATGTTTAAAATCGCCAAAGAATTTAGCTTTGATATGGCACATATGTTGGACGGGCACGACGGCAAGTGCCAAAACCTGCACGGTCATACTTATACTTTACAAGTGGAAATCCGTGGCGGACTGCACACCGAAGGGGCAAAACGGGGAATGGTGATGGACTATAGCGATTTGAAATCTATCGTCAAAACCGAGATCCTAGATAAAATGGATCACGCCTTTATTTATGACACCACCAGCGAAAAAGAGTGCAAAGTGGCGCAATTACTCGCCGAACTAAACTCCAAAACATTCGGTATTCCAGCCCGCACGACAGCTGAACAAATGGCAAAACATATCTTCGATACTCTGAGCGATGTCGGACTGCCTGTCAGCCTGATTCGTTTGTGGGAAACGCCAACCTCTTATTGTGAATACCAGCGATAACTCAAACAAGCGGTCGGATCATAGGCATTTTTTGCAAATATTCACAGACATCTTACCGCTTGCAACCTCAAATAATAAAAATGAACCAAACAGAAATTAACTACCGCATTGTCGAAATTTTTGAAACGCTGCAAGGCGAGGGATTTAATACCGGAATACCGAGTATTTTTATCCGCTTCGGCAAATGTAACCTGGCTTGCCCTTGGTGCGACACTAATTACAATCAATTTGAAATGATGAGCCTCACGGCAATTTTAACCAAAGTGGCACAGTTTTCCGCTCGAAATATCATCATTACTGGCGGCGAACCGACCATTCAACCGCATATTGAAATCCTGCTGGATGCACTCAAACAGCAGGGTTATTTTCTGGCAATCGAAACCAACGGCTTAAAACCTGTGCCGCCACAAATTGATTATATCGCCACTAGCCCGAAACGGCTTTATCAGAAAAACTACCTAAAGCATCATATTCCAACAGCAAACGAGGTGCGTATTGTGGTGGACGGTGATGTATTAGATTTCTGCGAGCAGATTGAAAACAGTATTCAGGCACAACGCTACTACCTTTCGCCGTGCGAAAAAAACGGCGAAATGAATATGCTCGCCACTATCACGCAACTTGGGCGACTCAACCAACGCCCGAATAAACCACGCTGGCAACTGAGCATTCAGACCCACAAAATCGCAGGGATTGCGTAATATAAAAAAATCCCCAAACAAAACGTTTGGGGATAATGCTTAAAAATAAGTATTACTACTTCTAACTTAACCAAGGAAATATCTATGAAAACAGTAAATCTTCCACTTAAAAATGGCGGTGAGAGGGGGATTCGAACCCCCGATACGGTTTCCCATATACACGCTTTCCAGGCGTGCTCCTTCAACCACTCGGACATCTCACCTTACCAATTACACCCTATAAAAACGGGCGTTTGAAATATTTTGAAATTATACCTATTTTTTTCTGATCGACAACTATTTTTTTCGCTAAAGAAAATAAATCGATAAAATTTAACCAATTTATTGCCCGACACCAACACAATTTGGCGATAGCGGTGCATTTTCTCCCCACTCACGCCATTCATTCGGCGTATAAAGATGTAAAGCCAAAGCGTGTACGCCGTTTTCCAATTCAACGCTTAGAGTTTGATAAACCGCTTGATGACGTGCAACTGCCCGTAACGGTTCAAAGTAATCGGATACTAAAATTACCTTGAAGTGTGATTCTGCCCCTCGCCCTGAACTATGTTTATGGCTTTCATTCTCAATTATTAGCACCTGAGGTACAAATTTTTCGGTCAGTTTTTCGATAATACATTTTTCAACAAACATTTTCTGTTCTCTCTTTGCAAATTTAGCAAAAATCATACTATACTTTGCTATCGTTTTACCAATAAAAAAGGACTCACCAATGAAATCTATGTCTAAAATCACCTTAGTCGCATTAACCCTCTCTGCGGCTTTATTAACCGGCTGCCAAAGCCAGTCTAATACATTGACTTTCAGTACACCATCACCAACCGCTACTTTTAATACCTATAATCAAACGGCTATCGTTAATGTTACCACGCAAGATCAACGACCATCATCAGAAGTGGCTAGTTACACAAGTAGCGGTAACGTTACCCGCTTAAATGCAATGCCGGAAGTCGCACAAATGTTCCAACAAGCAATGCAGCAAAATCTCAATAGTAAGGGATTTAAAGTTGTAGAAGGGGCAAGTAATGCTAACGTAACTATAAATATCAAAAAGTTTTTCGCAGATGTTGAACAAGGCAACTTACGTCATAAAGTCACCGCTAACATCAATGTAGAAATCGCCGTACAAGGCATAAAAGGCAATTTTACCAAAAACTTCAATACTTCTCGGAGTTATGAAGGTGCATTTGGAGCAGATAATAGTAATATCCAAAAAGTCTTGGAAGAGGCTTACCAAGATTCTATCCGCTCAATCTATAATGACAATGAAATCGGTCAGGCGATTCATCAATTTAAATAGATCTTCTTTATAAAAAATAAAAGGCTAAGTGTTAGATTTTCACTTAGCCTTTTTAATACATATTGTTATGAGGGATTACATCATACCGCCCATTCCACCCATACCGCCCATTCCGGCGCCTAGGTCGGCTTTTTCTTCTTTCGGCAGATCGGTGATCATACATTCGGTTGTAATCATCAAACCTGCGATAGAAGCAGCAAATTGTAATGCGGAACGGGTTACTTTAGTCGGATCTAAAATCCCCATTTCGAGCATATCGCCATACTGTTCGGTTGCGGCGTTATAACCATAGTTGCCGTTGCCGTCTTTAACATTGCGAGCTACAACGGAGGCCTCTTCACCGGCATTGGTTACGATTTGACGCAATGGCGCTTCCATTGCACGAAGGGCAAGTTTAATCCCTACATTTTGCTCTTCGTTATCGCCTTTTAAGGTTGCCACCACTTTATTTGCAGCACGTACCAGTGCAACACCACCACCAGCTACCACGCCTTCTTCAACGGCTGCACGTGTTGCGTGTAGTGCATCGTCAACACGGTCTTTTTTCTCTTTCATTTCAACTTCGGTTGCCGCACCGACTTTAATCACAGCGACACCACCTGCAAGTTTAGCAACACGCTCTTGCAGTTTTTCTTTATCGTAATCTGAAGTTGAATCTTCGATTTGTTGGCGGATTTGTGCAACGCGACCTTTAATTTGCGCTTCATCACCTACACCATCAATGATAGTGGTGTTATCTTTGCTGATGACAACGCGTTTTGCCTGACCGAGTTCTTCTAATGTTGCTTTTTCAAGCTCCATACCGATCTCTTCAGAAATAACCGTACCGGCAGTTAAGATCGCAATATCTTGGAGCATTGCTTTACGGCGATCGCCAAAGCCCGGTGCTTTCACTGCTGCCACTTTTACGATACCACGCATTGTATTAACCACGAGGGTAGCTAACGCTTCGCCCTCAATGTCTTCAGCGATAATTAACAACGGTTTGCCCGCTTTTGCGACAGCTTCCAAGACCGGTAAAAGTTCGCGGATATTGGATACTTTTTTATCTACCAATAAAATATACGGATTATCTAATTCAACTGTACCCGCTTCTGGTTTATTGATGAAGTAAGGGGATAAATAGCCACGATCGAACTGCATACCTTCTACAACATCTAAAGCATCTTCTAAGCCTGTGCCGTCTTCAACGGTGATCACGCCTTCTTTACCGACTTTATCCATTGCTTGTGCAATCAATTTACCGACAACACTGTCGCTATTTGCTGAGATTGTGCCGACTTGCTCAATTTCTTTTGAGGTTTCACAAGGTTTAGAGAGAGCTTTTAATTCTTCCACAACCGCTGTAACCGCTTTATCGATCCCACGTTTTAAATCCATTGGGTTCATACCGGCGGCAACAGCTTTTAAGCCTTCATTCACAATCGCTTGTGCAAGGACAGTGGCGGTTGTTGTACCGTCTCCCGCTGCATCATTGGCTTTAGAGGCAACCTCTTTTACCATTTGTGCGCCCATATTCTCGAATTTATCTTCCAATTCAATTTCACGGGCAACGGATACGCCGTCTTTAGTGATGGTCGGTGCGCCAAACGCCTTATCTAATACAACATTGCGTCCTTTTGGACCTAACGTAACTTTTACTGCATCAGCTAATACGTTTACACCGTTTAACATTTTGACGCGTGCATCGTTACCGAATTTTACATCTTTTGCTGCCATTTTCTCTTCCTCTCCAATTTTATTCAACAATCGCTAAAATATCGTTTTCAGATAAAATTAACACTTCTTCGCCGTCAATTTTTTCTGTTTTTACGCCATAGCCTTCATTAAAAATAACCACATCACCGACTTTAACGTGCATCGGGTGCACCGTGCCGTTTTCTAAAATGCGACCGTGCCCGACCGCTAACACTTTGCCACGGGTAGATTTAGTTGCCGCTGAACCGGTTAAAACGATACCGCCGGCGGATTTGGTTTCCACTTCTTCACGCTTTAAGATAACTTTGTCGTGTAATGGACGAATTTTCATTGCATTTTTCCTCTTAAGTGAATTTAACATTCTGTGTCATCGGCTTTGAAAAATGACACAACGCCACCCTATTTGGAGTTCTCTCGGCTGATTTCAAGGGGATAAAGCATATTTTTGCAAATTTTTCAGCGAAATCGACCGCTTGCAAAAGCCTAAAGTAGATTTGTCTGACAATAAAGGCTATTAAATCGGCACTTCCGTTTAATAGCCTTTATTTTAATGGTTGAAATTACAGTTCTTCTTCGCTGAAAACATCGTTTTCCACATCATTATCATCGAACTCAATCTCATCATCTTTATCTTTCTTATTTTTGCTTTTTTTAGATGTCTCTAAAATCAGCGCTTTCTCAGGATTGTTCGCAAGCAATTCTCGAATATCCTGTTCCAATTTAACCGCAATTTCACTGTTATCGCTGAGCCATTTGATCGCATTATTTTTGCCCTGCCCGATTTTCTCGCCATCAAAAGAGAACCACGCACCGGATTTTTTGATGAAACCGTGGGCTTCCGCAAGAATTAACAATTCACTCATTCTGGAGATCCCTTCACCGTACATAATATCAAATTGGACTTCACGGAACGGCGGGGCAACTTTATTTTTAACCACTTTCACTTTCGTTTGGTTGCCGATAATTTCATCGCCGTTTTTCACTACACCGGCACGGCGGATATCTAAGCGTACCGAGGAATAGAATTTAAGCGCATTTCCGCCCGTAGTCGTTTCCGGATTACCGAACATCACGCCGATTTTCATTCGGATTTGGTTAATAAAGACAACCAAACAGTTCGTATTTTTGATATTTGCCGTTAATTTACGCAAGGCTTGGGACATCAAACGTGCCTGCAAGCCCATATGGGAATCACCCATATCGCCTTCAATTTCGGCTTTCGGTGTCAGCGCTGCCACAGAGTCCACGATAATCACATCGACCGCACCAGAGCGGACTAAAGCATCACAAATTTCCAATGCTTGCTCGCCGTTATCTGGTTGAGAAATCAATAACTCATCGGTATTCACCCCTAGTTTACGGGCATAAATCGGGTCAAGGGCGTGCTCGGCATCAATAAAGGCACAGGTTTTTCCCGCTTTTTGTGCCTGCGCAATGGTGGAAAGGGTCAGCGTAGTTTTACCGGACGATTCCGGACCATAAATTTCCACAATTCTTCCCATTGGCAAGCCGCCAATACCCAGTGCCAAATCCAGTCCTAAAGATCCTGTTGAAATGGATTCAATATCAAGGTGTTGGCTTTGACCGAGCGTCATAATCGACCCTTTGCCAAACTGTTTTTCGATTTGTGCCAGTGCGGCGGCAAGGGCTTTTTCTTTATTTTCCGGATCAACCTGTTTTACAACTGCAGTCGCTTTAGAGGGTTTCTTCTCTGCCATAATCGTTTCCTTAATGTGATGAAGGCGGTGTTAATGTATGCCTAAAAACTGTAAATTATTATACTGTTTAACCATACAGTTTCAAGTCTTTTTCTAAAATTTTTGATCAGTATGGCTTAACATCGTATTGTGCTTTTGTTAATCGGTATTGCACGTCTTGGATCAAAAGGATTAAGCGCATTGATCATCATTATCTGCTGATAGTCGTACAAATTATGTTGAGCAATCTCCGTCAGAATAACCTGTTTTTTATCAATTAGTTGGCTTAGCTGCGTTCCTTTTAATAAATAGTGTGTCGGGCTGTGCCAAATACCGTTTTTTAAAAACAGAAGATTGCCGATAGTACAATCACTAATAAAGCCGTTTTTTATAATAATAAGCTCTTCTCCACTTTTTTTCGGAAATTGTTCGAATAATTGCCGATCGGTATATTTGAATGTATACTCTGCGTCATTAAGTTGTACACAACGAAAATAATCTATCTCTCTTTTCAGATAAGGAAAAAACTCAATACAATATGAACTTTTATTGTAGCTGATTTTACACCTTACTATTCCCGTCTGATAAGATATTGGAATATGAATAATATCCGCTAAATTAACCGTATTTTCTGTGTTAAAATACAATCGCATTGCCTGCTCATAACGTTTTTGATGATAATAAATGTTTTGAACAACGCCATCAATAATTGCGATCGTTTCAAATAGAGGATATTGGCACATAAACTTTTTCCAAAATTTCATTATATTCTGCGCTTAACTCGCTTGATATGGTAATGCCGCCACCGCTACGAAAATAGAGCTGTTGATCTTTTTGTTCAATATAACGAATAGCCACCGCACTTTCTAAGGATTCACCGTCAAAATAGCCAAAAATACCGGTATAGTAACCCCGTATTTGCCCTTCTGCCTGTTGAATAATCTCCACAGTCTTCTGCTTCGGCGCACCACTGATTGAGCCTGCCGGAAGCAGTTTGGCAAGCATTGTGCCGATTTCTGCCTGCCAATTTTCCTTTAATTGCCCACAGATTTCGGAACTGGTTTGATAAATCGCACCACGGTGTGTTTCCACTTTCTCAAGATAACGGTATTTTGACACTTGAATATTGTGTGAAACAAGAGCAAGATCATTACGAATTAAATCGACAATAGTATTATGTTCGCTTAATTCTTTTTCAGAATTTAATAATTTTTCTTTAGCATTTCGTTCATTGGCATTTATTGTCCCTTTCATCGGATAAGAGTAAATTTTATTATTCTCAATCCGAATAAAACATTCCGGCGAAAAGCAAACAAAGTGATCCTCTAAATAACATTTATATTTTGCTTGGCTGGCAATATATAATTCTGCCAAACTATAATTAGTGTCAATTTTAGTCGGATAGGTTAAATTCAATAAATAGCTATTGCCTTTTTGAATTTCACTTTTTACCCGCTCAAAGCCTTTTTGATATTCAGCAAACGGCATTGGCGAAAAGCTAAATTCAAACGCTTTATCTATATTTATCTGCCTATGAGGTTCGGTTTTTTTGCAAAAAAAATCGAAAAACAGACCGCTTGTTTGGGTGTCTTCAAGGGGTAGAATTAAAGGCTTTTGCTGTTCAAAATCAATCAAAAAGAAAAACGGACGTTTGGCTTGCCCGAATTGGTTGGCGGTATGGATAAATGTTTGCATTATTCATTGAATAGTAATAAAAGCACCGGAGCGCTAGTTATAATTCAATTCTAGGGAGATTACAATAGCCAAGAAGAGAGATTCTGTTTGCTTATAATCTTTACATTTTCTATCTTTAGACTACAATACTTTTCAAGTATTTCATCCATAAATATAGGTAAACACTATGAAAAAATCTCTAATAATGACACTTTGCGCCGGCTTATTTTTATCCGGATGCGCAACTGAAGGTAATCGGGTTGTGGAAACGCCTAAAGTCGCAAGCTATAACACAACCTATTCAGGGGTCAAAGCACCGATTTCCGTTGGCAAATTTGATAATAAATCCAGTTACAATAACGGTATCTTTGCAAGCGGTGAAGATCAGCTTGGTAATCAATCAAAGACGATCTTAATGGCTCATTTACAACAAACGGGGCGTTTTAGTGTTTTGGATCGTACTAATTTAGCTGAAACAGCGGCAGAAGCA
This sequence comes from Muribacter muris, assembly GCF_004569585.1. Classification (NCBI taxonomy): domain Bacteria; kingdom Pseudomonadati; phylum Pseudomonadota; class Gammaproteobacteria; order Pasteurellales; family Pasteurellaceae; genus Muribacter; species Muribacter muris. Next base: position 9,226 of record NZ_SPPA01000013.1, read on the forward strand.
AAAATTAAGGGTAAGAAGCAAAATCTGAAAGGTGCAAATTATGTTGTTACCGGTGATGTAACGGAATTTGGTCGTAAAGTAGTTGGTGATCATCAATTATTCGGTATCTTAGGAAAAGGTAAAGAGCAGATTGCTTACGCAAAAGTTACGCTAAATATTGTCAATGCTCAAACATCTGAAATCGTCTATTCCGTTCAAGGTGCAGGGGAATATAGCCTGTCTAATCGTGAAATTGTCGGTTTTGGCGGTACTGCCGGCTATGATTCAACTTTAAATGGTAAAGTGCTGGATTTAGCCATTCGTGAAGCGGTCAATAATTTGGTAAACGGTATTGAATCGGGTAGATGGCAACCGGCTAACTAATCATTGAGGTAAATTATGATTATCAATAAAAAACTTGCAATGATTGTTTGCATAATGGGTTTAACGGCTTGTGGTACACGCAGTGAAAAACACTCTATTTATCACTGGGATAGCGATTATAGTCAATCTGTTTATCAAACATTACTACAAGAGGGTAATCCGCAAGAGCAATTGCAATCGTTGGAACAAATGGTTGCTAAAGGTGAAGGTAAAACGCCACCCGGGTTATATGCACAAATTGGTTTGCTTTATAATCAAATTGGTAATGTTTCAAAAGCAAAAGAAGCCTTTACTAAAGAAACCCAGCTATTTCCTGAATCAAAACAGTATATTCAATTTCTGCTCACAAATGGGGTAAAAGGAGTGAAAAAATAATGAAACTGTTTAAATTGCTTGCACTATCTCTCTCTGCAGTTTTACTTGCTGCCTGTGGTGCAAAAACACCTTACGATTACAGTGCATTACAAGAAAGTAAGCCGCGTTCAGTGCTTGTTTTAATGCCAACGGATCAAACCACCGAAGTTAAAGCGGGTGCCGCCGTGCTGTCAAATATTACCGCCCCTCTTGCAGAGGCGGGTTATTATGTTTTTCCGTCAGCATTGGTATATGAAACCTTTAAGTATAATGGATTAACACAAGCTCAAGACATTCATAATGTCAAATTGGATAAAATCAAAAGTATCTTTGGTGCCGATGCGGTTTTATACATTGATGTTGAAAATTACGGCGTGAGCTACCAAATTATTAACAGTGTAACGAGAGTGTCAATGAATGCTAAATTGGTTGATACTAAAACAGGCAAAACCTTATGGACAGGTAAAGGCTATGCCAGTGTCGATAGTAGTGATAATAACAGCGGTTTGCTAGGAAATCTAATTCGGGCTGCGGTAAGCCAAGTGATGAATCATATTAATGATAAAAGCTATGACGTTGCCGGTTTTGCCAGCTGGAATTTACTCCGTACAGGTCAATCCCCTAACATTCTTTATGGTCCGTATCATCCTAATTACGGCAGAGATCCTCAGTTAAATAAGACTAAGTAAAGGTCTTAATTTTACTTAAAATCGGTAGTTAAATACTACCGATTTTTTGATTGCTTATTTGCTCACCGCTTTCTGCCAAGTGGCTAACCATTGTTTGACCGTATCAGTTTCGGGCTGATGAAATTCAATTTGGGTGTAATTCGGCAGGGTTTGAAAGAGCGGATCGGCTTGGCTGCTCACCACCGGCTTCATCACATTATGGTAGGAAATCACTTTTTGGGATTCCGGTTGGTGTAAGAAAGCTAAAAATTGCCGTGCCAATTCAGGCTGCTTACTCGCTTTGGTAATGGCAGCGACTTCCGTTTGCACTAAATGCCCTTCCTCAAAATTTAAGGCGACATAATCTTGGCTTTTCTCGTGCCATTGGTGATAGAGCGGCGAAGTCGCATAACTTAATACTAAATCTGCTTCCCCTTTTAAAAACGCACCGTAAGTTTCCGACCAACCTTTTCCAACCGTTACCGTATGTTTTGCAAGGCTTTGCCACGCAGTTTCAGCCTTGTCGCCATAAACTTGATTAACCCAAAACAGTAAACCACGCCCTACGGTACTGGTGCGGGGATCTTGATAAATCACGCGTAAGTCCTGCCTTTCCACCAGTTCTTTCAGGCTTTTCGGCGGATTAGCCAATTTCTGTTTATGGTAGATAAAAGCGTACTCGCCGAAATCGTAAGGGATAAAGGTGCTATTCATCCACGGTTGTTTGAGGTCGAGCGAACTTGTATCCAGTTGATGCGCAATAAATAGCCCCGTTTTTTCGGCCTCCGGCATCACAAAATTATCAATCCCCAGCATAACGTCCACTTTAGTTTTATGTCCTTCCAGACGAATGCGGTTGAACATTGTAACCCCGTCTTCAAAGGGCATAAATTTCACATCGCAACCGCATTGTTGTTCAAACATTTTTTCTAATTTAGGCGCAGGTCCCCATTCCGATGTGAATGAATCGTAAGTATAAACCGTCAATGTTGGGGAGTCGGCAAAGGCGGATAGGGCAAGAAAAAGACCGGAAAGCGGCAAAATTTTGGTAAGTTTCATAAGTGTTCCTTCTAAAATGGAGATAAATAGAAGGATCTAAAACAGAATACGGCGAAATTGTCTGTCTCAAATCCCTACGCTGATATTAGTCAGATCAGGTTCTATGGGTATTTCTCAGCGTGATATATCACGCACCCCAATGAGAACATTCGCATTCTACTATAAAGAAAGCGGAAAATCGCTTAAAATATCGCAAATTTTTCATTTGTCGATTTTGCCGGTCTAACGACCGCTTGTAAAAAGGATCACGATTTGAACGAACTGATTATTACCCTTGAACCGCAGGATAACGTCCGGCTCCAAGCCTTTTGCGGCGCTTTTGATGAGAATTTAGCCCTTATCGAAAAAAGTTTTAACCTCTGCATCGCCCGCAACGCTTTTACGCTCACCTTACAGCCACAACCTGAAACCGACCATTCCCCCCAACTTTTACAAAAGGTTGCCAAGCTGCTACAACAACTCTACAACGAAACCGCCCCTCTAAAAGGCAAAGTAAAAGAGTTAGATCTTGAAGATGTGCATCTTGCCATTCAAGAAAGTCGCTTAATGTTGCAATCTGCCGACACCTCAACGGCGTATGAGATCGCAATCAAAACCAAACGGGGGGTGATTAAACCGAGAGGCGAGCATCAGCAAGCCTATTTACGCAATATTTTACGCCACGACATTAGTTTTGGTATTGGGCCGGCTGGCACAGGCAAAACCTTTTTGGCGGTCGCCGCAGCGGTGGAATCACTAGAGCGTCAAGAAATCCGCCGCATTCTGCTAACACGACCAGCGGTTGAGGCGGGCGAAAAACTGGGGTTCTTACCGGGGGATCTTGGGCAGAAAATTGAACCCTATTTACGCCCGTTGTACGATGCACTGTTTGAAATGCTGGGCTTTGAACGGGCGCAAAAATTGATGGAACGCAATGTAATTGAAATTGCGCCCCTTGCCTATATGCGCGGGCGGACATTAAACGATGCGTTTATTATTTTAGACGAAAGTCAAAATACCACGATTGAGCAGATGAAAATGTTTTTGACCCGTATCGGCTTTAATTCCAAAGCGGTAATCACCGGCGATATTACGCAGGTCGATCTGCCCCGCTCGCAAAAATCGGGGCTGAAACACGCTATCGAGGTGCTGAGCAAAGTGGAAGATGTCAGCTTCAACTATTTTGACAGCCAAGATATTGTACGCCACCCGATCGTAGCGAAGATAGTGCAAGCCTATGATGCGTGGGAGGCGGAAGATGAAATCCGCCGAGAAAATCGCCGTTTGGAAAAACTGGCATTAGAGCAAGAAAAAATTCTCGCACAGGCGGAAAGTTTATAACACAACGGCGTGATCACATCACGCCGTTTTCTGTTTACAGTGCTTTAAGCACATTAACCATTTCGATTGCGCCTAAGGCACATTCTGCGCCTTTGTTACCCGCTTTTGTGCCAGCACGTTCAATCGCTTGCTCGATATTTTCGGTGGTTAAGACCCCGAACATCACCGGTACGCCTGTCTCTAAGCTCACTGCACCGATGCCTTTTGCCGCTTCGTTACAGACATAATCGTAGTGAGTGGTTGAGCCGCGAATAACTGTGCCTAAGCAAATCACCGCATCATATTTGCCGCTTTGCGCCATCTTTTTGGCAACCAGCGGGATTTCAAATGCTCCTGGCACCCAAACGGTGTCAATATCGGCTTCGCTTGCACCGTGGCGAACCAACGCATCTACTGCGCCGGATAATAATTTGTCGTTAATAAAATCGTTGAAACGGGCGCAGACAATGCCGAATTTTAAGCCTGTCGCCACTAAATTACCGCTGATTTTTGCCATTTTGGTATCCTTATTCAATAAAAGTAAATCTTGTCTTTGCAAGCGGTCGCTAACGCTTGCCTATTTGCAAAAGTCCGACATCATATAGCGATTGCATCATAAGTAGAGGCACTGCCTGCCCCTCAACTATCGGATTTTGCAACGGCGGCATATACCGCCAAAGTCTCTTCAAATTAGACGTTCAGTAAATGCCGCATTTTATGCTGCTTGACCTTGAGATAGCCCAAATCGTGTTCGGTCGGTTCGACTTGGATCGGCTCTCGGGCAGCAATATTCAACCCGACCTGTTGTAATCCCTCAATTTTTGCCGGATTATTGGTGAGTAGCCGAATAGTTTTAACCCCAAGGCTACGGAACATTTGTGCGCCGATATGGTATTCCCGCTCGTCATCGCCAAAACCTAGCGCCAAATTCGCCTCTACGGTATCCATTCCTTGATCCTGCAATTCATAAGCACGCAGTTTGTTGATTAAGCCGATACCCCGCCCTTCTTGGCGGAGATAGAGTAACACGCCGCGCCCTTCCTGCTCAATCTGCTGCATTGCAGCGGCAAATTGTTGCCCGCAATCGCAGCGTTGAGAGCCGAACGCATCGCCGGTCAAACATTCCGAGTGAATGCGGCACAGAACATTTTCACCATCGCCGATCTCACCTTTCACCAGTGCAATATGCTCTTTGCCGCTGATCGTTTCCACAAAACTGTGAGCAGTAAACTCGCCGTATTTGGTCGGCATTTTTACCACGGAAACAGGTTCAACCAAGCCGTCCTTCGCTCTGCGGTAATCTTGTAATTGTTGAATGGTGATAAACGGCATTTGGTGGGCCGTGGCGAAGGCTTGCAGATCCGCCATTTTCATCATTGTGCCGTCCTCCGCCATAATTTCACAGCATAGCCCCGCCTGCTTTAAGCCGGCAAGCCGCATTAAATCGACCGTTGCTTCCGTGTGTCCGTTGCGTACCAATACGCCCCCTTGTTTGGCTAACAGGGGGAACATATGTCCCGGACGGCGAAAATCACTCGGTTTTGCCTGTTCTTCGACCAATTTCATCGCCGTGAGGGAACGCTCAAACGCCGAAATGCCAGTGCCGGTGTCAATGTGATCGATGGAAACGGTGAACGCCGTTTCGTGATTATCGGTGTTATGTGCCACCATTTGCGGCAAATCCAGTTTTTCCGCAATGGTTTGGGAAATCGGCATACAGATCAGGCCCTTGCCGTATTTCGCCATAAAATTGATATTGTCCGGTGTGGCAAATTCGGCGGCACAAATGAAATCGCCTTCGTTTTCCCGATCTTCGTCATCGCTGACTAAAATGATTTTGCCTTGACGCAATGCGTCCAAAGCCTGCTCGACAGTTGAAAATTGAAACATTGATTTTCCTTGTTAATGGCAATGGGGCAGAAAGCGGACATAAAAAACGCCCTGAACAATCTGCCAGAGCGTCTAAAAAGCGTAAAATATCACACTTAAACCCAGTTTAAGTGTGTCTTACTCTTCTCCCATCCAGACTTTTACTGTCGGTTTTGGAATTTCACCAAATCCTGCTTCGGTTGTGCCAAAGCTCGCAGACTATCACTGCCGGTCGGGAATTTCACCCTGCCCTGAAGATTAAAAATTAGGGGAAATTCTGCGTAAATCCGCCGTTGATGTCAAGTATAAAAATGCAAGCGGTCGGTTATCGGCTAAAACGTGTAAAATCAGAAACCTGCATTTTTGAGAAACGCTTCGCTTAAGCGGCTATTAGGTTGGCTATTCGGCGAGCGCAATAATTTCTCCACATATTTCCCGATGATATCGTTTTCCAAATTAACCCGACTGCCAATCTTTTTCGTGCCGAGGGTCGTGTGAGCAAGGGTATGGGGAATAATAGAAACACGGAAACCGCCCTCATCGCAATCGACCACGGTTAAACTGATGCCGTCAATCGTAATAGAGCCTTTTTCAATGATATAACGCATCAACGCCGGTGCGGCTTTGATCCGATACCACACCGCATTACCTGCCGGCGTAATACTGATAATCTCACCTGTGCCGTCAATATGCCCTGACACAATATGCCCGCCGAAGCGTCCGTTTGCCGCCATTGCCCGCTCTAAATTGACCGGACTATTCGGCTGCAATTCGCCAAGTGCAGTACGGTTAAGGGTTTCCGACATCACATCGGCACAAAAATGGTGGCTGCCAAACTCGGTAACGGTTAAGCAAACGCCGTTTACCGCAATACTGTCGCCAAGCTGCATATCGCTAAAAATTTTACTACCGGTGATGGTCAGCACGGCAAATTCGCCTTGCTTATGGATTTTGGCAACCTTGCCGACTTCCTCAATAATGCCTGTAAACATCAGTGGATAACCTCAAAATCTAATAAAATATCCTCGCCGTGTAGGCTAATTTGCGGTGAGCCGAGTTTAACCGCCGCTGCCAACGAAGCGATCCCCTCTCCGCCGATCGGTGTTTTGGCTTGCATACCGCCGATTAACTTCGGTGCAAGGTAACAATGCACCCGATTCACCACGCCGGCACGCAAGGCACTGAAATTGAGCTGCGAGCCGCCTTCCAGTAGTACACTGTCGATCCCAAGTTGCCCGATTTTTTGCAAAAGATCGGCTAAATCGACCCGCTTGTGTTGTTCGGCAACAGGCAAGATTTCCACCCCAAATTGACGATACTCGGCGTGGCGGTCAAGATCTTGATTGAGCGTGGCAATAATGGTGCGGTATTGATGTGCCGTTTGCACGATCTGACAATCAAGCGGCGTGCGAAGTTGGCTGTCGCACACAATGCGTACTGGCTGCTTCCCATTCGGCATCCGGCTGTTAAGCATCGGGTTATCTGCTAATACTGTGCCGACCCCAACCATAATCGCACTGTATTGGTGGCGGGTACGTTGTACGTTCTTCCTCGCCGCTTCGCCCGTAATCCATTTGGATTCACCGCTTGCGGTAGCAATTTTGCCGTCTGCGGTCATCGCATATTTCATCAGAACATAGGGGAGTTTGGTTTGAATATAATGAAAAAAGATCGGGTTAAGCCGATCGCATTCATCGCGTAGCACATCTTCCACCACCTCAATGCCTGCTTGACGCAGTTGTGCCGCCCCTTTGCCCGCTACCAGAGGATTAGGATCACGCGAGCCGATTACCACTTTTTTAATCCCGCTTTCAATGATTAAATCACTGCACGGCGGCGTGCGTCCGTGATGGCAACAGGGTTCAAGGGTAACATACAGCGTTGCGCCTTCGAGATCCTGCCGACAATTTAAGATTGCGTTTCGCTCGGCGTGCCAGTCGCCGTAACGGGCGTGATAACCTTCGGCAACAATGTTGCCCTGTTGCACGATAACACACCCAACCAACGGGTTCGGGTTCGTCCAGCCTCGTCCTTGTTCGGCAAGGGCGATGGCACGTTGCATAAAATCAGCGTCAGTCATTGGAATAATTGAAAAGTGAAAACAAGCGGTCGGTTCGGTCTGTTTTTTAACACAACACAGGGACAGATTGTGTCCCTGTCAGTTCTTAGGTTACGGCTGGTTATCGCCTTCTAACTGTTTGATAAAATCGGGATTGACCTCAATTTTTGCCCGCTCACGCAAGTCTCGCAGAAAATCTTGACGCAGCACTTGTTGATCGACTTGGGCAAATTGTGCGGCGTACGGTGTAAACTCTGCAACGTCGCCGTCTGTTACTTTATCCAATGCGATCACAATCACATCGCCGTGAACATTGCGTGCCGTGTGGTATGTGGCTTTATCCGTTGGTTTTGCCATTTGGAACACCGTTCGGGCAAATAGCGGATCTTGTTGTTGCGCACTAGCAAACACCAATTCACGCGGGGCAGCAAACGCAAGAGACGGGGTTTCACCGGCTTGCAAGGCTTTCACATCTTCTTGTGCTTTTGCCAGTAACGCTTTTTCCGCTTTTTCAAATTTTACGGCATTTTCAACCGCTTGTTTGGCTTGTTCAAAGGTTTGTGGCTGCTCGGCTTGGTAATCGGTTACCCGCACAAACAAGGTTTTCGGATTAGCGTGATCGCCGATTTCAATCGCTTCGGAGTTCTGCCCGCTCTGTTTTAAATCGCCGCTAGAGAGCGCTTTAATGGCGGCATCGTGTTGCAGTGCCTCCGGCACATTTTCACGGCTAAAGGACTCGGTTTTGTGTAAGGATACGCCCGCTGCCTCGGCAACTTTTTCGAGCGAACCGCTATTTTCAAAAGCGGTATTGGTCATTTCACGCACGGCGTTGGCATAATCGGTGATCACGGCTTCATCGTTAATAGCGTCATTACGAATAGCGGTTTCAACTGCGCCTCTTACTTTTTCAAGCGGTGCAACATTTTCGGCTTTGCGAGCGAACACTTTGATAATATGGAAATTACCGTCCACCTTGACCGGTTGGCTGACCTGTCCGATTTGTAAAGCAGCCGCCACATCTTCAAAGGCTTTCGGGAATGTGCCGGTTTTTGCCCAGCCCAAATCTCCCCCTTGAGCGGCAGAAATTTTATCCTGTGAGTATGTTTTCGCTAATGTTGCAAAATCTTCGCCGTTATTGACCGCTTGCATCACACGGTTTGCCGTGGCTTCGTCCGCTACTTGAATGTGGGCAAGGTGTGATTCACCCTGTACGCCAAACTGCGCTTTGTGGCGATGATAGTAATCCTCAATTTGCGCATCGCTCACCTTCATTTTTGCGGCTAAATCCGCCGGTGAGAGCGTTACATATTCAACGGTCAGTTTTTCAGGATTGATAAAGGCGTTTTTATTCGCTTCATAGTAGGTTTGTAACTCTTGCCCTGTTGCAGATTGTTTTGCGGCTTCATCTTGAATCGGGAAGGTGGCTAACCGCACTTGGCGTTTTTGCAGTAATAATTTAGCCAATAACGCTTGTTGTGCCGGAACGCTAAATTGCGATCCTAAAATACCTTCTTGAATTTGTGAAAACAACATTCCCTGCCCGACAATCGCCGCATAGCCGTCTGCTGTGATGCCGTTATTACGCAGGTTTTGTTGATAGAGTGCGTTGTTGAACTTGCCGTCTTGTTGGAAAGCCGGACTATTCACAATTTCCGCTTTGATTTGCTCGGCGCTGATGCCCAATTTAAGCTCTTGGGCGTATTGGCGGAGCAATTCATCGTCCACTAATCCGTTAATAATGCTGTCGTGGAATTGTTTGGCATAGAGCGGATTATCCATTGAATCCCAGAACTTTTCGCCAAGTTGTTGATTTAAAATATTCTGTTGGCGACTTTTGGCATCATTAAACTGTTGTTGGGAGATTTCTTCCCCATTGACTTTCACGGCGGAGGTATCCGTTGCCATCAATGTGCCGCCGATGCCGCCCAAAACGAAAGACAACGAAACCAAGGCGAAAATCACCTTAAACACAGGCCCGTTCGTCTTGTCGTGCATTTTTTCAATCATTGTTGCGTTCCTAAGATTAAGCTAAAAAATTGTGCCGATTATACTGACAAAGTGGCAAATGCTCAAATTTGAATTTTGCAATATTCAGTGCGAAATTGACCGCGTGTTTGTCAATGCGTTCACTTTCGACTTTGCAATTTAGGCGGAAATTTGGTTTAATTTGCGCCCGATTCAATTATCTTTTCTCAACATAAATAGGGATACCGTATGGGTATTTACGCTTATATCTGCTTTCTCTCCGCCTTGTCGATTTTACTCGGCTTTGTCACCAGCAAAATCAGTGCGAAAGTGCAATCGACTATTGCCATTACCGCAGCGGCAATGGTTGGCTCAATGTTACTGCTACTGCTTGGCGCTCTGGGTTGGTTCAATTTGGATAAAATCGCCACCGAGGTAATGGAGCAAATTGATTTCAAAAGTTTCTTATTAAACGGGATCTTAGGCTTTCTCTTGTTTGCCGGCTCTCTCGGCATAAAATTACCGGTGTTAAAAGATCAAAAATGGGAAATCACCATTTTTGCCCTGTTCTCTACTCTCGCCTCCACCTTGATTATCGGTGGGGCAATTTATGCGGTCGCTAATTTGATCGGCTTACAGATTGACTTAATTTACTGTATCGTCTTCGGGGCATTGATTTCCCCTACCGACCCAATTGCAGTATTAGCTATCATTAAAAATTTGCGAGCGCCAAAACGTCTGTCAATGCAGGTAGAAGGGGAGTCGCTGTTTAATGACGGTGTGGGCTTGGTTATTTTCGTAACCGTCTTTGCCGTGGCGTTCGGCGGGCAAGAAGCCACCTTTAGCGGCATACTCAGCTTGTTCCTACACGAAGCCATCGGCGGAATTTTATTTGGGTTTGTGCTGGGCTTTATCGCCCATATTTTGATTTCCAGCACCGATGACGGTAGCTTGGAAATTCTATTAACCCTCACAATTCCAACCGCCGGTTTTATGTTCGCCAATAATGTGTTGCATATTTCAGGGGCGTTGGCAATGGTGGTTTCGGGGATTATGATTGGCAACTGGACACGCCGTTCGGGCTTTTCCGAGCAAAGCCAACGTTATTTGGATCACTTCTGGGAGATGATCGACCACTTCCTCAATTCACTGCTGTTCTTCCTGATCGGTTTTGCGATTTTATTAGTCGATTTTAATATTTACGGCATCGTAATGATGATTATCGCCGTGCCGATTTGCTTGGCGTCCCGCTATGTCAGCCTATGGCTACCGTTTAAAGCATTGCAACAGTTTAGAACCTACAACCCCTATACGCTACGCATTATGACGTGGGGCGGTTTGCGGGGCGGCTTAGCATTAGCAATGGCGCTCTCTATTCCGGCGAAAACGGCATTTGCCAACGGGATTGATGTGAAAGAGTTAATTCTGGTGATGACCTATTCGGTGGTAATGTTCTCGATTTTAGTGCAAGGCTCAACGGTCGAACCGTTAATCCGCAAATCCAAAACGGTTGATCCGAATCGTGAAGCGTATTTACAACCGACCAACCCACCGCATCAGCACTAAATTTTAACGAAGGCATTGCTTTTCAATGCCTTTCTTTTTAGAATAGACGACTTCGTGTCATAGCTGAATTAGAGATCGGCTATTGATGAATTTAAACCCACTTTTTAGGAGTAAACAATGTCTCTAAGCGTAGAAGCAAAAGCAAAAATCGTGGCTGAATTTGGTCGTGATGCAAAAGATACCGGTTCTTCAGAAGTGCAAATCGCACTTTTAACGGCGCAAATCAACCACTTACAAGCACACTTTGCTCAACACAAAAAAGATCACCACGGTCGCCGTGGTTTATTACGTATGGTTTCACGCCGTCGTAAATTATTAGACTACCTCAAACGTACTGATCTGGCTAAATATTCAGACACTATCGCACGTTTAGGTTTACGTCGCTAATTTCTGTTTTAATCGAAAACCGAGCATCAGGCTCGGTTTTTTTATGCGGTGATTTGCAAAACGCCGCCAATAGCTCAATGCGCTGATGTTATGCCGATTGTACAACGGACATAGCATCAAGTGCTTTGCAAAATTTTCTCTGAAACAGAGCGCTTGCAACTTACTTAATCGCCTCTAATCGTGCTAATAACTGCCCACTCGGCATTGCTTGGATTTTTCGCATATAGATAAAAAACAGTCCGGCAGCAAGGCTAAGGGTTAGGCAAAAAACCAGCCAAAAACCGGCGGCAGCCATTGGGTCGGTCAGCCAATCCGTGCGGGCTAAAATCGTACCGAGCGGCATTCCCACCAGCCAGTAGCAGACGATGGTAACCAATAAAATGGGCTTAGTGTATTTGTAGCCGCGTAAAATCCCGTTACAGACCGCTTGTATGGAGTCGGGAATTTGATAAATCGCGGCAAACACCAATAAACCGGAAGCAATCGCCACGGAAGTCGGGTCGCTAGTGAAGGCATATGGGATCAGATCTTTCAGCAGAAAGATAATCAACGCCATCAAGAGCGCAATCGCCGTACAGCTAAAAATGGCGTGATAACTGAGCCATTTCGCCTGCTCCGTTTGTTGCTGCCCCAGGGTTTGCCCGATCATAATCGTCGTAGCAATACTAAAAGAAAGCGGGATCATAAAAAACAGCGAGCTGGTTTGTAGTGCTACTTGATGGCTCGCCACCACTTGCGCCCCTAAAGGCGAAATAATCAGTGAGGACGCAGCGAACAGCATCACTTCGGTAAACAAGGCAAAACCGATCGGCGTGCCGAGTTTGAACAGTTTCACCAGCGTGTCTTTGCACGGTTTTTCGATCCATTTCTCAAATAATTTGATATCCTTTTGCGACGTATTCGTGCGGCAATAATGCAAAATCATCAGGAACATTACCCAATTCACAATCGCCGTTGCCACTCCGCAGCCGACCGCCCCTAATGCCGGTAGCCCGAAATGCCCGAAAATAAAAAGATAATTCAGCGGAATATTGAGCAGTAAACCGAAAAAGGTAATCAGCATCGCCGGTTTGGGATTAGACAGCCCGTCATTCATACAACGCAAATTAACCGCCAATAACGCCGGAATGACCCCGAAACTGAGCGCAAATAAATAGTCCTGTGATTTTTGTGAAAATGCCGCCGGCGTTTGCATAAAATCTAAAATCAGGTGGCTGTTGAGGTAAATCAAAATCAGCGGCGCGCTCAAACTCAACACAATCCACACCCCTTGGCGGATTTGGTGGGCGATTAAGGGACGCTGGTTTGAGCCGTTTAAATAGGAAACGGTCGGCGTAATTGCATTGAGAATGCCCAACACCAACAGAAACAGTGGAAAATAGATTGAGTTACTTACGGCAATCGCCGACACATCATTATCGCTGACCAAGCCTGCCATAATAATGTCCGCCAGCCCCATTCCCGATGCCGCCAGTTGCGAGACAAAAATCGGCAGAGAGAGCTTAAATAAGCGCTTTGCATTTTCGGGGTAGGCGTGCCAATGTGATTGCATAAAAAACCTCAATACTACGGTTGGAAAAAAGGAAACAAGCGGTCGGTTAAAACATCTTTTTTGCAAATAATGTCGCACACAGACCAAAACGGATAATTAAAGGACACAGAACACCACATCAACGTCCGTCAAAAATCATATCATTTCAAACAGAAATGAAACAGATGACGACGTGGCGTTCCTAGCATATAAGTAAGACGATAAATATCGCAAAAATCTGTGCTTAAACGACCGCTTGCAAAGGCAAGAGAATATTAGTTTAAGGTGATACGGGCAAATTTGCGTTTACCGACTTGGTAAACAAATGTGCCTTTTTCGGCATTTTGCTTCACATCGTCAATTTTCACGCCGTCAATTTTTACCCCGCCTTGCTGTGCGGCACGGATAGCTTCTGATGTTGAGCTGACCAAGCCCGCTTCTTTCAATAAATTTGCCAAGCCGATTTCACCTTCAAAGGTAAATTCCGGCATCTCGTCCGGCAGTGCGCCTTTTTGGAAGCGGTTGATAAAAGCTTGCTCCGCCGCATCGGCATCAGCTTCACTGTGAAAACGGGCAATGATTTCTTTGGCAAGCAGAATTTTAACGTCCCGTGGGTTTTTACCGTTCGCCACGTCCGCTTTTAATTGGGCAATTTCAGCAAGCGGGCGGAAAGAGAGCAAATTATACCAATCCCACATCAACTCATCGGAAATCGACATAATTTTGCCGAACATTTCAGACGGTGCTTCGGTTACGCCAATGTAGTTGCCAAGAGACTTCGACATTTTTTTCTCGCCGTCTAAACCAACTAATAACGGCAGAGTCATTGCCACTTGCGGTTTTTGTCCGGCAGATTTTTGCAGCTCACGCCCAATCAACAAATTGAACGTTTGGTCTGTGCCACCCAACTCAATATCCGCCTCTAACGCAACGGAATCGTGCCCTTGCAATAATGGGTAGATAAATTCGTGGATCGCAATGGATTGGTTATTGGCGAAACGCTTTTTGAAATCGTCCCGCTCTAACATTCGCGCGACCGTATAGTTAGACGCCAAACGGATCATTCCGACTGTACCAAGCTCGCCCAACCACTCGGAGTTAAACACGATACGGGTCTTGTTCGGGTCGAGAATTTTAAAAATCTGCTCTTTGTAGGTTTCCGCATTACGTAGCACATCTTCGCGGGAAAGCGGCGGGCGGGTTGTATTTTTACCGGACGGATCACCGACAGTCGCAGTAAAATCACCGATCAAGAAAATCACTTCGTGACCGAAATTTTGGAACTGACGCAATTTATTTAAGACAACCGTATGCCCTAAGTGAATATCGGGCGCAGTCGGATCAGCACCTAATTTCACCCGCAACGGACGGTTTTCTTTAAGTTTTTCAATTAAATCGGCTTCGGAGTAAACATCTTCTACTCCACGTTTCAGTTCGGCGAGAACAGTTTCAAGAGTCTGCATCAACGGAATCCTTCACATTTATAATCTAAAAATCTAACAAGACAGGCATTATAACCCTTAGATGCGTAAAGGGTAACAGGAAAAAGAAAGAAAATCGATGAAATAAAAAAACGCCTCATTTTGTGGGGGAATGAGGCGTAAAGAGTTGGAGTGATTACCTATTATTTTTGAAGTGCGCAAATGATATTAATTCTCAAAAACTTTAGCAATTAAGTTTACGGAAATTTACAAATAAGAATAATTCTCAAATGCTGTTTGACGATTTTCGACAATAGGGTATGCCATTTTTAACGAAAAAGCGACCGCTTGCAGTGTCGTAATCTCTCGCCAAAAATCAAGAATATGGATTTTGTTTATCGGATAAAAAGCGTATAATCTCACCGTTTTTTGAGAAAAGTGAGCCGAAAATGAGCCAATTTTTTTATATTCACCCTGAAAATCCGCAAGGGCGTTTAATTCAACAAGCGGTGGACATTATTAAAAAAGGCGGTGTTATCGTTTACCCGACTGACTCCGGCTATGCTTTGGGCTGCGGTATCGGCGAAAAACAGGCAATGGATCGCATTGTCGCCATTCGCAAGCTGCCCGAAAATCACAACTTCACCTTAGTGTGTAGCGATTTGTCGGAGCTGTCCAACTATGCGTTGGTAACAAATCAATCCTACCGATTGATAAAAAATAATGTGCCGAACCCTTACACCTTTATTTTACCGGCAACCAAAGAAGTGCCGCGGCGGCTACTCACTAAACGTAAAACTATCGGGATTCGTGTGCCGGATAATGCGATTGCATTAGTCTTAATTGCAGCGCTAAGCGAGCCGATTTTATCTTGCTCGCTGATGCTGCCTGATGAAACAATCACCCAATCCGATCCCGATATGATCCGAGATTATCTCGAACATCAGGTCGATTTAATTATTCACGGCGGTTATTTGGGGCAAGCTCCGACCACCGTGGTGGATTTGACCCAAGACAGCCCCGATATAATTCGCATCGGCTCGGGTGATCCTCGCCCGTTTCAATCATTTTGACGCTTGTGAAAGCGACACATAAGGAACTTAAATGACAACATTTCGTAAACCGACTGCGGACAAGCGGTCATATTCCCGCCCAACTGTGCAAAAAGCCGCACACCTTCAACCGACAAAGTCGGTTGTAAAAAAACGCCCGCAACCGACCTCTTGCCAGCCTGTTGATATGGCTAAAAGCGAAAAAGCGGCGGGCGAAAAATTACAAAAAATTCTCGCCCGTGCCGGCAAGGGTTCACGCCGTGAAATTGAAGCCATTATTGCCCAAGGGCGTGTCAGCGTGGACGGCAAAATCGCCAGCTTGGGCGACCGTGTGCAAGTTAATTCTGCCACAAAAATTCGGCTGGACGGGCATTTAGTCAGTTTAATTCCGGCACAAAAAGAGGTGTGCCGTGTGCTGATGTATTACAAGCCGGAGGGGGAATTGTGTACCCGTTCCGATCCGGAGGGGCGAGCGACCGTGTTCGACCGCCTGCCTCGTCTAACCGGCGCACGTTGGGTGGCAGTCGGTCGTCTGGACATTAACACCTCCGGTTTACTCTTATTCACTACGGACGGTGAATTGGCAAACCGTTTAATGCACCCAAGCCGTGAAGTTGAACGGGAGTATTCCGTACGGGTATTCGGCGAAGTCGATGAAGCAATGTTGCAACGGCTACGCAAAGGCGTGCAGTTAGAAGACGGGCCGGCAAATTTCAAACAAATCAAGGCTGTCGGCGGTACAGGGCTGAATCAATGGTTTGATGTAACCCTTACGGAAGGGCGTAACCGTGAAGTGCGGCGTTTGTGGGAATCACAAGGGATTCAAGTCAGCCGGCTGATTCGCATTCGCTACGGTAATATTAAACTGGAGAAAAGCCTCCCCCGTGGCGGTTGGGAAGAAATGGAACTGGCACAGGTCAATTACTTGCGTGAATTGGTCGGTCTTGCGGCAGAAACGGAAACCAAAGTGGACGTGAGCAAAAATCGCCGCCGCACCAGCAGCCGCCAAATCCGCAAAGCAGTGAAGCAACACACCAAATATCGTAAAAATTAGTAAAACGGCTGAGTCGTTAAGGCTCAGCCGTTTTTTTATACAGGAAATGCAATGACACACTACAATTTACACCTTAAAGCCAAAAATGAACTGACACCGCACGCCACCGCACAATATTGGCAGAAATGCCAAGTGGAAGAGCTGTTTGAGATACCGTTTATGGAGCTGGTGTTCAAAGCGGCACAAATTCACCGTACCCATTTTGATCCGCAAGAAATTCAACTTTCGACCCTGCTTTCCATTAAAACCGGCGGCTGCCCCGAAGATTGTGAATATTGCCCGCAATCCGCCCGCTATGATACTGGTTTGGAACGCCAAACAATGCTTGACGTAGCCGAAATTGTCGAAAAAGCCAAAATCGCCAAAGCCCGTGGTGCGAGCCGTTTTTGTATGGGCGCGGCGTGGCGGGGGCCTAAGCCGAAAGATATCGAAACGGTTTCGACAATTATCCGTGAGGTGAAAGCGCTAGGGTTGGAAACCTGTGGTACGTTCGGTATGTTGGAAGAAGGAATGGCGGAAGATCTTAAACAAGCGGGGCTGGATTACTACAACCACAATCTCGACACCGCACCGGAACGCTACAATCGGATTATCCATACCCGCAGCCACGACGACCGAATGGACACCTTAGGCAAAGTGCGAAACGCCGGGCTAAAAGTGTGCTGCGGCGGCATTGTCGGAATGAATGAAACCCGCCCTGAGCGTGCCAGCCTGATCGCCAGCCTCGCTAACCTCGATCCTCAGCCGGAAAGCGTACCGATCAATCAACTGGTTAAAGTGGAGGGAACGCCCCTCGCTGAAGCGGACGATCTTGACTGGACGGAGTTTGTCCGCACCATTGCCGTTGCCCGTATCACAATGCCGAAAAGCTATGTGCGTTTATCCGCAGGGCGTGGCGAAATGCCGGAAGCAATGCAGGCACTTTGCTTTATGGCGGGCGCAAACTCGATTTTCTACGGCGAGAAATTACTCACTACCCAAAATCCCGAACAAGATCACGATCAACAACTGATGGCGAAGCTCGATCTTTATCCGGCAACATTAGAAAACTAATCCCTATTCCTTCAATAAGCGGGCGGATTTGCAAAGATGACTGCAAATCCGCCCGCTTGTTTTTGTAAATTTTACGCTTTTTTCTCTATAACCACTATTTTTTTATGGGATTTATGGCAAAATAGCCGACCTTTTAAGACCATAAAAATTTTAAGGAAAAAGATGAAAGCCTTTTTTACTGCATTAGCAATCATTGTGGCGATTGCGCTGGGGGTATATTTTAGCTCGCCCAATACTGCGCAATCTGCTTCACCACACAACCGAGTGAATGTGATCGCCCCTTGGGAAATCAACAGCATCGATCCCGCCCAAGCCGGTGCGATTTTCCAACGAATGAATCTTGCTGAAACCTTAGTTGAAGCCGATGCTAGCGGGCAATTAGTGCCCAATTTAGCACGCAGTTGGTCAAGCAATGATGAAGCGAGCCTTTGGCGTTTCCAACTGCGTGAGGGAGTGGTCTTTCATAATGGTGAACCTTTAACGGCGCAGGCGGTTGCTAACAGCCTCAATATTGCAAAAACAAAACCGGGGGTACTGCAACAAGCCTTAGTTGAGCAAATTCAAGTGGCAGCACCAGATGAAATTGAAATTCAGCTTCGCAAACCGCTGGTAGCATTCCCTGCCTACTTAACCCATTACAGTACGTTGATTTTGGCAGAGCAAGCCTATAATGCCCAAGGCGACGTTCAGCAATTAATCGGCACAGGGGCATTTCAGGCGAAAAAGATTGAAATACCGCAAAAATTGACCGCAGAACGTTTCGAGCGTTACTGGGGTGAGTTGCCACAACTTGCACAAGCCAACTACATTGCCAGCAGCCGTAGCGAGACACGAATGTTGATGGCGCAAAGCGATCCGGCATCACTGGTATTTAATCTTGATCCCGCCAGTGTGGATCGGTTAAAAAACGATCCGGCTTTAAGCCTAAATAGTGTGTCGATTGCCCGCACCATTCAGCTAAAAATGGATATTGGTAAACCGTTTTTCCAAGATCCGATTATCCGCAAAGCCTTGAGTAAGGCGATTGATCGTCGGGCAATCGCACAGCAGGTGTTAAAAATCAAGAATGGCGCAGCAGATCAACTACTGCCCCCTCTCTTTAGTGAATGGCGGATTGAGCGCCCTGCAATCGACTATTCAACGGCACAGATTAAAGCGGCGCTGATGTCTGCCGGTTATCATTATACCGATGCCGGCATTTTAACCGACCAAAAAGGGCAGCCGTTTCAGTTCACATTACGCACCTTTGCTGATCGCCCCGAACTGCCTTTGATCGCGACCATTTTGCAGGATCAATGGCGGAAAATCGGGGTGGAAGTCAAGGTATCCGTCGGTAACTTTAGCGAGATTCCGGCAGGGCATCAGGACGGCTCGTTAGAAATGGCACTCTATGCCTTTAATTATGGCAAAACCCTTGATCCTGTCAGTGCCTTAACCCAAGTGTTTGCCGAACAAGGCAGCGATTGGGGTGTGATGAACTGGCAGAATAGTCATCTGACTCAAACCTTCCGGCAGCTTGAAAAAGAGCGTGATCCCGTGCGGGCAAATACCCTGAAACAGAAAGCCAGTCAAATTATCGCTGAAGAATTGCCGATCATTCCGGTCGTGTATTATCAGCAAAATGTGGTTGCCCATAAAGCAATGGGAAATGTCATACTCGATCCTTTTGAAAGACGTTTCTTCTTGGAAAAATTGAAACCGGAATAGGATAGCCCGTGTTAAAGATGTTATTAAAACGTGCCGGTCAGCTTGCTTTAGTGATTTGGTCGGTCGGCACACTCACGTTTATTTTAACCCGTCAGCTTTCGGGGGATATGGCATACCGGATTGCCGCCAGCCGCTACGGTTACGATCAAGCCGATGCACAAGCGGCGGAAATGGTACGGGCAGAACTGGGGCTGGCACGGGAGTGGTGGCAGGTTTATGGCGATTGGCTGCTTGAGTTAATTCGCTTTGATTTAGGCAAATCCCTCGTCAGCGGCGAAGCGGTATGGCTGGAAATTCAGCATCAATTCGGGCATACCCTTAGCCTTGCGCTTGCCGCCCTACTGCTTGCTTTACTGATTGGGCCGCCGCTCGGCTTACTCTGCGCTTACAAACCAAACGGCATTTTTGACCGCTTGTGTTTGCTCGTTAGCAGCCTGTTCCGTTGTGTGCCGCCTTTCATCATTGCTATCGACTTAATCAGCCTGTTTGCCGTAACGTTAAAATGGCTACCGGCAGGCGGTTACGGCACATTTTCCCATTTTATCTTGCCAGCCTTGACACTGGCTATTGGGCTGAGTGCCGTATCATTACGCATTACCCGCCAAGCAATGTTACAGGTG
Organism: Muribacter muris; assembly: GCF_004569585.1. Taxonomy (NCBI): domain Bacteria; kingdom Pseudomonadati; phylum Pseudomonadota; class Gammaproteobacteria; order Pasteurellales; family Pasteurellaceae; genus Muribacter; species Muribacter muris. The sequence goes on from NZ_SPPA01000013.1 coordinate 29,253, forward strand.
ATGCAGGCGGACTATTATCACTTTGCCCGTCTAAAAGGCTTATCCTCTTGGCTGACATTCATTCGCCACGGCTTACCAAATATCGCTGTGCCGGTGATTGCCTACCATAGCGTCCAACTTATCTATTTGATCGAAGGGGTGGTCATTGTGGAAAGTCTTTTTGCTTTACCGGGAAGCGGACACGCTTTGGTACACGCCATTATTGCCCGTGATGTGCCGATGATTCAAGGCACGGCATTGGTAATGGGCGGCTTGTTTGTTTTACTCAATTTATGGGTGGATCTGCTCAACCGCAAGCTTGATCCTCGTATTCGTGAAGGGAGATTACGATGAAATTCACTTTCGGACAATATTGCGGGGCAGCTCTACTCACGGCTATTGTGGCACTTGCCTGCCTGCAACCCTATTTTTACCTGCAGGATATCGGCTTGCAAGATCTCAATCAAATTCTGATTACGCCCAATGAATTTCATTGGCTCGGAATGGATCACCTCGGACGAGATATGTTTGCCCGTCTTGCCTCTGCTATTCGGCTCTCTTTCGGGTTAGCACTCTTGTGCGTTAGCTGTGCTTGTATTCTCGGCACAACTTGCGGCATTTTAGCCGGCTTATTTCCCCATTGGGATCGGCTATTCAGTTTTATCTGCGATCTAATAATGGCACTGCCGGGATTGCTACTCATTTTGCTATTTGCCGCTCTTTCGCCCGGCACATTTTGGACGCTCTATCTTGGCATCAGTTTAGTGCTATGGGGGGAATTTTTCCATGTCAGCCGTGCCGTTACCAGCACATTGGCAAGCAGTGCGGAATTGGAATCCTCACGCCTGATGGGAATGGGGTGGGGTTATTGCATCAAACGTCATCTATTACCACGCCTTGCGCCGATGGTATTCACCTTAACCGCCTTTTCGATTGCTAATGCCATTTTAGCGTTAGCTACGCTAGGCTTTATCAGCGTTGGGCTACGACCGCCAACGGCAGAGCTAGGCTTGATGATGACGGAACTGTTCCCCTACTATCACCAAGCTCCTTTGATTTTCTTACAGCCTGTGCTTTGCGTTTTTGCCTTAGTGCTGGGATTACAACTACTTTCCGGAAAATTTAGCCAATGACACTGTTACATATCGAAAACCTAAGCGTCCATACTCTCGAAGGCGAGGTATTAGTCGAGCCAATCAGCTTTACCCTTGACAGAGGCGAGCATATTACTATTTTGGGCGAAACGGGGTCGGGTAAAAGTTTGCTGATTCAAGCCATAATGGGCGCATTGCCACAGGGCTTGGGTGCAAGCGGTCGGATAAGCATTAAAAATGGCAAATTTTCTCCCCAATCGCACCGCTTGTCGCAGCTTTGGGGCAACACACTGACAATGCTGCCCCAAGAGCCACGCCGTGCCCTTGATCCGATTATGACGATTCATCAACAACTGTGGGAAAGCCTACATTTTATCGGCAATCTAACGGTGAATGATGCTAATCGACAAGTAAAACCACAACTTCGCCGTTTAGGGCTGGCAAGCAGCCAGTTTTCCTATCCCCACCAACTTTCCGGCGGAATGGCACAGCGAGCGGCCTTTGCGATTGCCACGGCTGCCGGCGGTGATATTATGCTTGCCGATGAGCCAACCAAAGGGCTTGATGAGGCAAATAAGCAGGCGGTGATTCGTTTGTTAAAACAAACCACCCAATCCGGCGGCGGACTACTGACCATTACCCACGATATTGAGGTCGCCACCGCATTGGGGGGTTATATCTTTGTGATGAAAAAGGGGACATTGGTCGAACAAGGGCAAGCGCAGGACATTTTGCATTCACCAAAGCACGCCTACACCCAAGCACTGATCGCAGCCGACCCGAAACGTTGGCAAGCATTACCCAAAATCACGCCAAACCAATCGCTTGTATCAGTCAAACAACTGACGCTAAGGCGGGGAAAACGCACATTATTTTGCGATCTCAACTTTACAGTAGGGCGAGGTGAAATTTTGGGCATTATCGGCAAAAGCGGCGTGGGCAAAAGCAGTCTTGCCGATGCGTTGTGCGGTTTACTCAAACCCGCACAAGGTGAGATCAGTTGGCACAGCCGACCCTATCAAAAACACCAAGTGTTAAAACTCTACCAAGATCCGCCCGAAGCCTTTGCCGCGAATGTGCCGTTGCAAACATTATTGGACGATGTGATTAAACGGCACCGCCTTGACCGTTCGCAAATCCCGCCGTTACTCGCCCAACTCGGTTTATCCGAAGCAATTTTAGCACGCACGGCAGACACCGTTTCCGGCGGCGAATTGCAGCGGGTGGCGATTTTACGGGCATTGTTGCTTAAACCGATCTTACTGTTTGCCGATGAAGTTACCTCACGGCTTGACCCGATTACACAGCGAGATACGATCGATTTATTGGTTTCATTGTGCCGAAAACGGCAATTCGGGCTTATTTTAGTCAGCCACGATCGCTATTTAATCGAAAAAAGTTGTGATAAAGTAATCAACCTTGAAGAGTACGCCATTTCTCACCATAATGTCGATTAAAGCCTTATTTACTCAAAAACCGCTTATCTCAAATCAGCACGGCGCATTAGCAATGGCTTTTGTGCCGTTTTTATATGGGATTTTTAGTGGGCATTTCGCCGTGTTACATATTTGGCTCGGCTTAAGTTGGTTATTTTTATATTTATTCTCTTACCCGTTTTTAGCCTTATTTAACCGTAACAATAAGGCTAAATATCAAAAATGGGCGCTGATTTATTTCAGTTTGAGCGTGATTGCCGGATTACCGGTGATATTTGCAATACCTGCAATTTTGCAATTTATTTTACCGATCTTACCCCTTGCCGGTATCCAAATCTATTATGCCAAACAAAAAGATGAACGGCATATTGCCAATGATATTGCGGGCTTCCTTATCTTTGGCGTAATCGGTATGGCAAGCCATTATCTCACTACGCAGCACTATGCGTTTTCTATCTTGCTCCACCCGACACTCTTTTTTATTGCCACGACATTTTATGTGAAAAGCGTAGCGCGTGAACGCAAAAATCCCCGTTATGTTAGTATAGTCTGATTATTCATTTACTATTCGGGCTGGCTTATGTAGCCGCCGCAAACTATAGCCTCGCCTTTGTTTATTTGCTTGCCTTATTGAGAGCAGTGATTTTTCCCCGCTTACATTTCACGATTAAACAAATCGGCTTATGGGAATTTCCATTACTTATCCTGTTTTTAATGGCGCTTTATCCGTTTAACGCTTAATCCTAAAAAAATAGCTGACGACTGTCAGCTATGTTTATGATTATGAGTGCAACGCCCGTAGAATTTGACGTTCAATGCCGGCGCTATCTAAACCTAATTCGGCATAGGCTTCCGCTTGGGTTGCCTGCGGCACGAACATATCAGGAATGCCGAGCATAACAAGCGGTTTGATTTTGCCGATTGTTTGCAAATATTCATTCACCGAGCTGCCCGCCCCGCCTTGAATGGCATTTTCTTCTAGGGTAACGATCAAATCGTGGCTTTCAGCCAACTCAGCAATTAACTGCTCGTCCAGTGGCTTGACAAAACGCATATCGACCAAAGTGTAACCGTATTTTTCCGCTACGCTTTTTGCTTGGTTGAGCAATGCGCCAAAATTTAATATCGCCACTTTCTGCCCTTGGCGGATCAAGCGGGCTTTGCCGACCTCAAGTGCTTGCATCGGGTGTAGTTCCACCCCTTGCGCATTCCCCCTTGGGTAACGCACTGCAACCGGCGATGACATTGTATAAGCTGTGTAGAGCATTTGGCGGAGTTCGTTTTCATCGCTTGGGCACATTATCGTCATATTCGGAATACAACGCATAAAGCTCAAATCAAATGCGCCTTGATGCGTCTGCCCGTCCGCCCCGACAATGCCGGCACGGTCAATCGCAAAAATAACCGGCAGATTTTGAATGGCAACATCGTGAATGAGTTGATCGTAGGCACGTTGCAAGAAGCTGGAATAAATCGCCACCACCGGTTTATAGTCGGCAATCGCCAAGCCTGCGGCAAAGGTAACGGCGTGTTGTTCGGCAATGGCGACGTCAAAATATTGCGCCGGAAAACGTTTGGAAAACTCCACCATTCCAGAGCCTTCACGCATTGCCGGCGTAATGCCGATGATCTTCGGATCTTGCTCTGCCATTTCGCAGAGCCAATCACCGAAAATTGTGGAATAAGTCGGTGCGGCTTTAGTTTGCGGCAATTTACCGCTAGTGTGGTCGAATTTCGGCACACCGTGAAAGCCGATCGGATCTTGCTCTGCCGGATGATAACCTTTACCTTTTTTGGTTTTGATGTGTAGGAATTGCGGGCCGGGCATATTCCGCATATTTTTGAGGGTGGCGATCAGCTCGTCAATATCGTGCCCGTCAATCGGTCCGATATAGTTAAAACCAAGGGTTTCAAACATTGTGCCGACCGGTGAAACAAAGCCTTTCATTTGTTCTTCGGTGCGACGGACAAACTCTTTAATCGGCGGCAGACCGGACAGCAATTTTTTGCCGCTCTCCCGCAAACTACCGTACAAAGATCCGGTAAACAGGCGGGCAAGGTGATTGTTTAACGCCCCCACATTCTCTGAAATCGACATTTCGTTGTCGTTCAAAATCACCAACATATCCGTATGTAGCGAGCCGGCGTGATTGATCGCTTCAAACGCCATTCCGGCGGTAATCGCACCGTCGCCGATAACGCAGACGGTTTTCCTGCCCGCATTCTCTTTTTGCGCCGCAATCGCAATGCCTAATCCGGCACTGATTGAGGTGGAAGAATGCCCGACACTCAGCACATCGTAGGGGCTTTCTTCACGCCACGGGAAAGGGTGCAAGCCGTCTTTTTGGCGAATAGTGTGCATTTGATCCCGCCGACCGGTCAGAATTTTATGCGGATAAGCTTGATGCCCCACGTCCCATAACAGTTGGTCAAACGGGGTTTGATAAACATAATGCAAGGCAACGGTCAGCTCCACAACGCCCAAGCCGGACGCCAAATGCCCGCTGGTTTGGCTGACCGATTCCAACAGATAAGCACGCAATTCATCGCAGAGCGGGGCGAGGTTTTCTTTAGGCAGTAAACGTAAATCGTCAGGAGAGTTGATTTGACTGAGCAGAGGATAAGTTTTTTGCATAGGTTTATCTTTATAAAAATAGGGTTGCAAGCGGTGAGTTCAGCACAATTTTCTGCAAGCCGCCTGCAAAACCAATTATTATTTTAAGTCGTCCGTTAAAATCGGTTGGAAACAGCCCAAAATGTCTTTCACCACGCGTCCATTGCCGACAACAACGTTGCCGGAGGTTAAATAGTCAGTGCCACCGACAAAATTGGTTACGATTGCACCGGCTTCACGGGCGATTAAATCCCCTGCCGCACAATCCCACGGTTTTAGACCGATCTCAAAATAGCCATCGACACGCCCTGCTGCAACATAGGCGAAATCCAACGCTGCCGAACCGGTACGGCGGAAATCTGCCACCCCTTTATTCAATACCGCTTCAATCATATTTAAATGGGTTTTCTGATGTCTTGCCGCTTTGAACGGAAAGCCGGTTGCCAATACCGCACCGTTTAAATCACGGCGTTCGTTATCGACACGCAGACGAAATTCGTTGAGCTTCGCCCCTTTACCACGCACCGCCGTAAACAGCTCATTTGCCATCGGGTCATATACCACGCCAACCTCGGTACGTCCTTCCACCCTGACCGCAATCGACACGGCAAAGTGCGGAAAACGTTTGATGAAATTGGTTGTGCCGTCTAACGGGTCGATCACCCATTGCACATCGGTATTTGTCCCGACAATCGCCCCCGATTCTTCTCCCACAATAGAATGTTCGGGGTAAGAGGCGTGAATAGTTTGAATAATGGCTTGCTCCGCCGCTTTATCAATGGCTGTTACATAATCGTGATGACCTTTTTGTGCGACTTGCATCTCTTGAGGAGATTGCTCATAGGCTTTGGCAATAATATTGCCCGCTTTGCGTGCCGCCCGAATGGCGATATTTAACATTGGGTTCATTTTTCCACCGCATTTTAAAGAACATAAAAAAGTGCATTATAGTGAAAGTTGGCAGATAAAGGAATAAACAAGCGGGCAGATTTTGCAAAAGTTTTGCAAAACGCTACCGCTTGCGTTGCCAGTTGCTATAATAGCCCAATCATTTTTTAAGAGAAAAAAGTATGTCTGAAACATTCAACCCAAAACCGCGTTTTCATACCTTAGCCGAAAAACGCACGCCTAAATCGGCTAAAAAATCCTCGCCATATCACGAGCGTCCACGCAGAAATGCGGCACAACGCAGTGAAACTGTTTATCCCACTGAAGCGAAAAAAGCCGGAAAGGCGAGCGGCAGTGTGAAAATCAGCCTCAAAAGCGGGAAAAGCGGCGAGAAAAAGACCGGCCCGCTTTCGCCTTGCGCGCCGGAAAAGATCCGTCAAAACCGTGCGACCGAAATGAAAATTTACGGTGAAAATGCCTGCCATACTCTGTTTAAACAGCGCCCCGATGCTATCGTGCGTCTATGGGCAACGGTCGAAGGAGCTAAAAAAGCCGGCGAATTATTAAGCTACTTAGCGGCACATAAAAAAGCCTATCACGTTGTGGATCGGGCAGAAATGGAACGGGTAACAGGAACGGAGCATCACGGCGATATCTGCTTGCTAGTGAAAAAAGCGCAGGTGCTTGCCCTTGAAGGCTACTTGCAACTGCCTCGCCAACGGGATTGCTTGGTACTCTTGGACGGGGTAAATAATGCGCAAAATATCGGCGGCATTGTGCGAACTTGTGCTTTCTATGGCGTAAAAGGGGTGATTGTCGAACAACATGATGCGCTACATTCCGGCAATACGGCACGAGTGGCGGAAGGCGGCTTGGAGTTTGTCTATTCCCTCGAAACCAAGCACAAGCACAAGCAAATCGCCCTTGAGCAACTCCGTCAAGCCGGTTATCAAATCGTGCATCTCACCCGCCAAAAACAAGCGAAACATTTAGCACAAGCCCCCCTCAGTGAAAAGGTTGTGTTTGTTCTCAGCGAAATTGTGTCAAATGACATTGAATATCCGCAAGATACCAATGTGCAACTTTCCGTTGCCAACCCGCTCAATAGCGGCTTAAACGTCGCGGTGAATACCGGTATTTTGTTGAATCAATGGTACACACGGCATATTTTATAAATTGGCAGGCGACCGCTTAACGCAAGCGGTCGGTTTTGGGATTTTTTTAACATTCTACTGCCGTCATACACATTGATCTTTTTAAAAGGGCGGCAGGTTTCATACCTAAATTATTATGCGTTCAGCTCACGCCTGCGAAACTCCTCTGCCATTGCTCTTTCCTACATTTTTCTATGCTCACTTCAGCAAATAAAGGGGTATTGATTGGGCTTTTATGTGTTCATCTCAACAACTCTACACCGATCAGTTACTGCTTTTGCCTAAAATAGCAATGAAATCAATTTGTTAATATTTTGTTTTTTAAATGTATATTTATCGTTGGATTAGCATAACATTATCGGTTAAAATATCGGCGTGCAGAAGTATGCGCACATCGGTTATTACAGATAAAGTATGCGATTATAAGGAGGCCCTCTATGAGCAGAACAATGAAAGCAATGACTTATTACGGTGCAAACGATCTTCGCTTTGAAGATCGCCCAATCCCAACACTCATTGACCCTACCGATGCCATTATTAAAATGGAAAAAACCACCATTTGCGGTACGGATTTAGGCATTTGGAAAGGCAAAAATCCGGAAATCGAAAATACCGTGTTAGAGAAAACGGGGCAGTGGAACGGTCGTATTTTAGGGCACGAAGGGATCGGCATTGTTGAGGAAGTCGGCAGTGCGGTGAAAAACTTCAAAAAGGGCGATCGGGTGATTATCTCCTGTGTAAGTAAATGCGGCTCTTGTGAGAACTGCCAAAAACAACTTTATGCACATTGCCAAAAACAAGGCGGGTGGATTATGGGTTATATGATTGACGGTACACACGCCGAGTATGTGCGTACGCCTTTCGCCGATAATTCCTTATTTTTACTGCCCGATAATCTCAATACCGATGTTGCGGTTTTCCTCTCCGATGTTTTACCGACCAGCCACGAGATCGGCGTAAAATACGGTCAGGTTCAGCCGGGCGATGCGATTGCGATTATTGGTGCCGGCCCGATTGGAATGGGCTGCTTGCTGACTTCACAATTCTACTCACCTTCTACCATCATTGTGGTGGATATGGACGACAATCGCCTCGCCCTTGCCAAAGAGCTGGGCGCGACCCATATCATCAATTCCGCCAAAGAAAATGCCGTTGAAAAAATCTTAGCGATTACAGAACAACGTGGGGTCGATTGTGCAATGGAAGCGGTCGGTTTACCGGCAACGTGGGATATTTGTCAAAAAGTGGTCAAAGAGGGAGGTAACTTGGCAAATGTCGGGGTACACGGTCAATCGGTGAACTTTGAAATTGAAAAACTGTGGATCAAAAATTTAACCATTACCACAGGGCTAGTGAATACCAACACCACCGGTATGTTGTTGAAATCCTGCCAATGCGGCAAACTGCCCCTTGAGAAACTGGCGACCCACCATTTCAATTTTAGCGAAATGGAAAAAGCATACGACGTGTTCAAACACGCCTCTGATGAAAAAGCGATGAAAGTAATCATCGAAATGAGTTAATCAGATTTTGATACAAAAGGAAAATCGCCGTTTATTTTGCAAAATAAACGGCGAATTGACCCGCTTGTCTATGCTGAGATAGCATAATTTTCGACATTATATCGCAGATACGCAAAGCGAAATGAAAGCTGACAGATAGGGAGGTAATGCTTATCCGTTTAATACCATCTTGAAATGCTTAGATTTTATGATGAAGGCGTTCCTCCCTTTATATCTCAACAATCGCCTAGTATTTGCGAGCTAATCCTACGATTTTACAATCAAAATACTCTGCGCCTTCATTGTAGATCGTATTCCTACTGTTAAGGCGCAGATATTATTTCATCGGCAGCGCCGTTTTGACGGAAAATTACGCTACTTTAGGTTTAATCATTGAATAAACAACGCCGGTTACCACTGATCCCGCCGCAATCGCCGCCAAATACATAAGAGGCTGTGAGACAAACGGAATGACGAATAATCCGCCGTGAGGGGCTTTCAGTTCAATCGCTAACGCCATTGAAATAGCGCCGGCAGTTGCACCACCCAGCACGGAAGAGGCAATCACACGCACCGGATCAGCGGCTACAAACGGCAACGCCCCTTCAGAAATAAAGCATAATCCTAATACAAACGAGGCTTTACCGGCATCTCGCTGATTGGTGGTAAATTTGCGTTTTGCCATCCAAGTAGCAATCGCCATACCGATTGGCGGCACCATACCGGCAGCCATTACCGCCGCCATTGGCATATAAGCCGGCGAAGATACCGCGCCCGCCCCGGAGGCAATCAGCCCTGTGCCGAACATATAAGCCGCTTTGTTCACAGGCCCACCCATATCCACACACATCATTGCCCCTAAAATAATGCCCAATACAACCGCTTGGCTGCCTTGCATTGTTTTTAACCACTCAATCAGGCTATCCATCACCAATTTAACCGGCGGGTTAATGAAGTAAATCATCGCCAGCCCGACAATCGCCGCCCCTAATAACGGCAAAATTAAAATCGGTTTGAGGGAGGTTAAACTTGGCGGTAACTGAATGGCTTGATTGAGGAACTTCACCACATAACCGGCTAAGAACCCCGCAACAATTCCGCCTAAAATCCCCGCGCCTGCGCTGGTGGCGAGCATTCCGCCGATTAAACCGACCGCCAAGCCCGGTCGATCGGCAATCGAAAAGGCAACATAACCGGCAAATACGGCAATCATTAAATGGAACGCCGCACCGCCGCCAATATCCATTAACGCTTTTGGTAAACCGAAAGCAATGGCGGCATCTTGGAATGCCTCGTGTCCGAACATAAAGGAAATCGCAATCAGCAAACCGCCTGCGACGACCAACGGTAACATATGTGAAACGCCGGTCATCAGATGTTTATACACGCCTTTTTTCTCGCCCTGCGCCGATTCAGCTTGTACAGTTGCCGTATTACCGCCTTGATAGATTTGTGCTTGGGCAAAGGCTTTGTCAAATTCTTGCGCCGTTTTCTTTAACGCTAAGCCGGTTGAGGTGCGGTACATCGGTTTACCTTTGAATTTGTCCAAATCCACGTCAATATCCGCCGCCACAAACACTAAATCCGCCGCTTCAATCTCCGCAGCCGAAATCGGGTTGCCAGCCCCCACTTGCCCACGGGTTTCGACCTTCACATTCCAGCCTTGCGCTTTCGCATAATGCTCGATGGCTTCGGCAGACATAAACGTATGCGCCACACCGGTCGGGCAAGCGGTAACTGCCACGATATTTTTAACACGGCTCGACGTTTCTGCTGATGTTGCATTTGCAAATAATTGCGCAGAAGCGACCGCTTGCGTGACTGTGCTGTCAGGCTCTTGCAGGGCTTGTGCCAAACTCACGATCGCCCCTTGCTTGCCGACCGCAACCGCCGGCACTTGTTCGTCAAATAGCAGGATAAAATCCGCCTGCTCGGCAGGCACAGTGTTATGCCCTTGTGCTTGTGCGGCACGGGAAAGCATTTGCTCCGCTAAAAACGCCCGTGCCTTGCCCAGTTGGGCAGGGAAAATAAACGAAATATTCATATCTGTCTGTTCCTTTGATGTGTAAATTTAAAAGAGGGGCGACTAAATTGCCGTTAATTGCACCTTTTCCATAATCTCTGCCAGTGCCTGTTTATCGCTGATCCCCACATTACTTTGTGAAACGGCAAGCGCCGATGTGCCACTAGCAAAACGCAAGGTATCGGCTTTGCTCCAGCCTTGTGCAAGCCCGTAAATCAGCCCCGCTACCATTGAATCGCCTGCACCAACCGTGCTGACAACATTCTCACAACGTGGCGGCTGTGCCTGCAAAACGCCTTCTCGGTTTAGCCAAATCGAGCCTTGCTCGCCCATTGAAATCACCACATTTTCAATACCTTCGGCGCTTAATTGCTGTGCTGCCAGAATAATCTCGTCCATTGTGGTGAGAGTGCGGTTTGCCCACACCTCAAGTTCTCGGCGGTTCGGCTTCACGAGCCAAGGCTGCGTTGTTAAGCCGGCGGTTAGGGCTGCATTGCTGCTGTCGAGTACCACCTTCAGCCCTTGAGCCTTCAGAGATTGCAGCCAGTCGGCAAATTGGTTTGGGCTTACGCCACGAGGGAGCGAGCCGCACACTGCCACCAAATCAAACTGCTCATGCCAACGTTGCGACAGGGCGGTAAATTTCACCCAATCCCCCGTGCAAACTTCAAAACCTAAAAAGTTAAGATCAGTTACATCGGCAGCAGTTTCGGTGATTTTTACGTTAATGCGGGTTTTGCCAGCAATCCGGTAGAATTGATCGTCAATGCCGTTTTGTTGAAAGGCGTGGACGAAATCTCCTTGATTATCCTGCCCAAGAAAACCGCTCACGCTCAGGCAAAGCCCTAAATCGGCTAAGACTTTTGCCACGTTGATCCCTTTACCGGCAGGGTAAAGCCCTAAGGTTTCAACAGTATTGACTTCGCCCAATTCAATGCGTGGCACTCGCCCGACTAAATCAAAAGCAGGGTTAAGGGTAACGGTCGCAATGCGTAATTGTTGTGTCATTTCGCCCCCTATTCGCCTAGCCCGTTTGCAATCGCTTCGCCAATACCGGCTAAGGCTTGCTCGGCGTCTTCACCGCTTGCCACGAAACGTAGGCGATGCCCTTTTTGTACGCCGAGTGCGACAATCTTCATCAAACTTTTGGCACTCACGAGCGGGCTTTGGCGATCCACATTTTGCACTTGCACGGTCGCTTTGTATTTTTTCACTTCATTGACTAACACGGCACTTGGGCGAGCGTGCAAGCCGTGTTCGTTTTTCACAGTGAAAGTGGCTTCCTGTTCGTTTGAGGCAATGCTCTCATTTGCAATATTTTCCTTTAAACCGCCCGCTTGCATTGCCGTTTGACCGACAACTTCAATGCTATCTTCAACACTTGGCACAAAGCTCACACTTTCGCCTAACCCGTTGATAAAGGCTTGCTGTAACGCTTGTAAAGCCGCTTGAGCGTCCTGCCCCTCCGCCACAAAGCGTAGGCGTTGCCCTTTGGTTGCACCTAATGCGACCACTCGCATTGTGCTTTTCGCATTGACCGGTGTGGATTGCCGATCGAGGTTTTCCACGCTCACTTTTGCTTCAAACGGTTTCAAGGTTTGCACTAACACAGCACAAGGACGAGCGTGTAAGCCGTGTTCATTGCGTACCGTGAAAGTACCGATGGCTTTGTCCTGTTCACAAGCGGTGGATTGTGGCGCAGTATTTGCAAGATCTTGTGCAGAACCGACCGCTTGCACGGCTTTGCCCGATAAGCACGCTACCATTTCCGCAGCGGACAAACGGGTAAGCTGTTGGCAGACTTCGATACTCAATAGGCGGGATAAAATTGGTTGAAGGCTATCGTCCTTCATTGCAATAGTGAGCAAAGTTTTGCCCTGCTGATTACGGGCAATCGCAATGCCGTTGTGTAAATTGCCGCCGGCACAATCATTGACAAAAAGGTTGTCGCCTAAGGCAGTCGGCTCATCATTGAGAATATCGCTGATAAACTGTTGATTAACATAGCCTTTTTCTTGCAGGTTAGCCGCATTAACAGCAGTGAGGGCAAGTAAACTGTTGCTGTCGAGATTGAGGGAAACCAGTGTTTCGGATAACACAGGCAACGTGCTTTGCCCTTGAAAAATCGCAATAAATTCTTCAATGCTTTGGGTTTGAGCCAATTTTTCAGCAGCCGCTTCATCACCCAGCACACTGGTTAATTGACGTAAAATGGTTAAGTGTTCATCGGATTTTGCCGCAATTCCGATCACCACATAGGCAATATTGCCTTCGCCCCACTCTACCCCTTGCGGAAATTGGTAAACTTGCACGCCGGTTTGCTGTACCAACTCACGCGTATCCAGCGTACCGTGCGGAATAGCAATGCCATTGCCTAAAAATGTTGAGGTTTGGGCCTCACGGGCAAACATTCCGTTTTGATAGCCTTCATTCACATTGCCGTTGGCAATCAATCCTTGTGCAACAAGGCGAATGGCGTCCTCTTTAGTTTGTGCCGAGCTATTCAGGCAAATATTGTTAGCTGATAGATTTAGCATTTAAACTCCTTTATGGGATTTAATTTAAAAAATAAAATAATAGTAAATTGTACTCTATTTTATGCTAAATCGATCTAGCTAAGGCTTTTTAGCCAAAAGAGAACGCTATTTTTGTGATAAAGATCACAAAATTTGCCTCTATTGATGATTGATAGGTCAAATTATGCTTGCCCGTACATTTGCCATAATCCTTCTTGTAAGCTGAACGGTGTTTCATTTTCTTTCGGCACGAGCTGTTTATAGCTGCCGTCCGGCTGCATTTCCCACGCTTTCGTGTTATCTTTTAACGCCATCGTCAAACTTTCTTCAATCACGCGTGCTTTTAGGTCGGGGTGTTCAATCGGGGTTGCCGTTTCAATGCGGCGGAAAAAGTTTCGCCCCATCCAGTCAGCACTGGAAATGTAAGTATTTTCCGCCCCGTTATTGTAAAAGTAGTACACTCGGGAATGTTCAAGTTGGCGACCGACTATTGAACGCACTCGAATGGTTTCCGACAACCCCGGCACGCCCGGACGTAATGTACACATTCCTCTGACGATTAAGTCAATTTGCACACCGGCTTGGCTGGCGGCATAGAGTGCTTCAATCACTTCCGTTTCGACCAATGAGTTCATTTTTGCAATAATCCGAGCGGATCGCCCCGCTTGTGCATTGAGCTTCTCTTGGTTGATATGCTCAAGCATCATCTGATGCAGTGTAAACGGACTTTGGTAGATTTTGTTGAGCTTGGCAGGCTTGCCCAAGCCGGTAATTTCAATAAAGAGCGTATTCACATCATCGGTGATCTGCTCGTCATCGGTTATTAAGCCGAAATCCGTATAAATGCGAGATGTGCCTTGGTGATAATTGCCCGTTCCTAAATGCGCATAACGTTTCAGTTGCCCGTTTTCACGGCGGATAATCAGCAGCATTTTAGCGTGCACTTTATAGCCGAATACGCCGTACACCACCTGTGCACCGGCATTTTCCAACTGCTGCGCCCAATTGACATTGGTTGCCTCATCAAAACGAGCCATTAGCTCGACAACTACGGTAACCTGCTTGCCCGATAACGCTGCTTTCATTAAGGCGGCTACTAATTCAGAGCGATTACCGGTACGGTAGATCGTCATTTTAATCGCTAAGACATCAGGATCGGCGGCGGCTTCACGGATCATCTGCACCACCGGATCAAACGATTGATAAGGATGATGCAATAAGATAGGGGCTTGCCTGACACGCGCCCAAATCGAGCTGTTTTTACTGGGTTTGGGCAAATTAGCCGGGCTGATCGGACGAAATTTCAGATCGGGGCGTTCAACCAAATCCGGCACTGCCGTCAGACGAATAAGGTTTACAGGGCCTTTGACTTGGTAAAGTTCATCGGCGGTCAGTTTAAATTGTTCAAGCAGAAAACCATAAATATGCGCAGGGCAGAGATCGGAAACTTCCAGCCGCACGGCATCGCCGTATTCTCTGTCGTGTAACTCGCTTTGGACAGCGGTGCGTAAATTATCCAGCAATTCTCTATCGGCTTCGACACTCAAATCGCTATCACGCGTTAAGCGAAATTGGTGGCAGCCCTTCACTTTCATTCCGGAAAACAGTTTATGTACATTGGAATGTAAAATCGAGGAAAGCAGCACAAAACCGTCCGCCCCCTGACAAATTTCCGGCGGTAGCTTTAATACACGCGGCAAAATGCGGGGAGCTTGTATAATTGCCATACTGGAAGGTCTGCCAAAAGCATCGTTGCCGTCAAGTTCTATCGCAAAATTCAGCGATTTATTCAATACCCTTGGGAAAGGGTGGCTCGGATCAAGCCCGACAGGGGTTAAAATCGGCAATACTTCCCGATCAAAATACGCGCTGATCCACTGGCGTTGCTCGGCAGTCCAAGTCGGGCGGCGGTAAAAATAAATGCCCTCTTTCGCTAATTCGGGTTGAAGTACATCATTAAAGAGACTGTACTGTTCGTTAATCAGATTGCGGGCTTCCATAGAGGCTAAGGCAATCGCTTGGGCGGGCGTTTTGCCGCTGTCGAGCAGCCGATGTGGGTGTAATTTGCTCTCTCGGCGTAAACTGGCAATCCGTACTTCAAAAAATTCGTCCAGATTGGAAGAGACAATACATAAAAAGCGTAGCCGCTCCAGTAACGGCACACTCGGATCTTGCGCCTGTGCCAGCACCCGACGGTTAAAGGCGAGTAAACTCATTTCACGACAAAGAAAGCGGTTATAGTCAGTCATTTTATGATTCTCCCACGTTGACGATATAAACAGAAGAAAGATAACTGACAAAAATGACAGAATGATGACAATCAGAAAAAAAGGTTGACAGAAAAAACGGAATAGATCGTTCTATTCCGCATTTTATTTCAAAATCAAACAGATAGACGTTTATTCACTATCGTTTATCGGTTCAATTTTCATTCTGCTGTGATCGGTGGCAAAGCCGTTGCAATAGAGTTTAGGGAAAGGAATTGCAAATTTTTTACCTTTCACGACCGCTTGGTATTCACAGATAAAACGTTCTTGCTCTAAAATCGGATAAGATCCGTCTTTTCGTGGCACCGGATCGATTTGACTAAATAACTGCCATTTAACGCGGGTATTTTCGGGGTAATGACAGCCGACATTGATAATATTTGCCGTTTCCACTGTGCCGACGTGGCCGGTCGGGGTGTTCCCTTCATTATCGGGAAATGGATGAGCGTTTAAAAAGCCAAAAATGCTGTCAGAGGCATATAGGCTTTGACGGACATACTGCCACACAACGTGGCGTAAGAAGAATTGATCGGCAAATCGTCTGTCTAAATCTTCCGTTTCCGCATAGTGCAGCATTTTTTGAGTGATGTCGGGGATCGCCCCGCCTTTTGCGCCCCAAAGCCCCGCAAGTATAAGCTCGGTATGCGATCCGGAATCCCGAATGGTGTGGAACGTTTTACCGCTGGCGATCCACTCGTTTACGATATCGACTTCCCGCCAAGAGAGCACCGAATCGACATCTCTAAAGATCACATTTTCAATGGTCGAATCATCAATCGCCAAAAAGCGCCACATCGTACCGGGCAGTTTCTCCGCCAATTCGCCTTCCATCAATATAATTTCAGCGTTATTTTGACGTAGCCTTGCCACTGCATCAGTCGGTACACTTTGATCGATATAATAACGACAAACCCAGCCGGGATAGAGTGTGCCAACCACCTGCGCATTCAGCACTGCCCCCTCAAGATATTCAATCCCTGACCCGAATAGCGAAAAGGCAATCACATTTTTCCCCGTTGAATGAGGTACGGGAAGTTCGGGTAATTCACCGTTTGCCATCACTCGTTCATCACGCAAAGTAAGCGCTTTCAAACCGGCTTGGCGGCATTGCGCCATATCTCGTTTGAAATAGTAAGCGTGGGATAACACATCATAAGCATTCAAAAAACTCGGATCACGCTCAAGAATTTGGTGAGCATAATCAATCGCCCGATCCCACTCGGCACAATAGATCGCACAGGTTGCCGCATTACTCAAGGGTTCGTCTTCTTCAGGGCATATTTTATGCCACGCTAATGCCGTATCCTGCGCCTTTGCATACTCTTTTTGGCGATAATAAAGATAAAACAGCGCTTTTAATTCGGCACGAATATGTTGAATTTTCTGTTCAAGTGTCGGCATAGTATTTTTACGATTATCGCCTTGCGGCAATATTTATCGGATAATTTCAGCAGGGGTGAAAAAATAGGCAATTTCACGGGCGGCGGATTGAATGGAATCCGAGCCGTG
This sequence comes from Muribacter muris, assembly GCF_004569585.1. Classification (NCBI taxonomy): domain Bacteria; kingdom Pseudomonadati; phylum Pseudomonadota; class Gammaproteobacteria; order Pasteurellales; family Pasteurellaceae; genus Muribacter; species Muribacter muris. Next base: position 46,235 of record NZ_SPPA01000013.1, read on the forward strand.
TACCGCATTTTCACGGGTACTTTGCCCGAACATTTTGCGGATCGTCCCCATTTTACGCTGTTCCGGCAAGGTAGCCCCCATTAACTCTCGGTAATTCTGCACCGCATTTTCGCCTTCTAATACGGCAACCACCACCGGTGCAGAGGTCATAAACGCAATCAGCGGGTCAAAAAACGCTTTACCTTGATGCTCGGCGTAGAAGCCTTCCGCCTGATCGGTGGTTAATTGCACCATTTTTAACGCTTTGATCGCTAAGCCGTTTTTTTCAATGTGGCTTATTACTTCACCTATTAAGCCGTTTGAAGTCATATCCGGTTTAATGATCGCTAAAGTTTGTTCCTTCATTATTTCTCCCTTGTAAGCGGTCGGTTAAGGTGAAATCCTTGCAAATTTACGCTCTCTCTTTGACTGAACTTTTGCACATTTTTCAACGCAACCGACCGCTTGCTGACTATTTCACCTGCATACCTGCGCTAACGCCTGCATCGGCGGACAGTAAGAACAGATCCGCTCCGCCTGTGCCTGTGCCGGCGGATAAAATCATTCCTTCCGATAAGCCGAACGACATTTTGCGTGGCGCAAGGTTTGCTACCATAATCACGAAGCGACCTTCTAGCTCTGTCGGTTGGTTATAGGCTGCTTTGATGCCGGAAAACACTTGGCGGGTATGGTCGCCGAGATCCAATTCAAAGCGGAGTAGTTTGTCGGACTTTGGCACGGCTTCACATTTTAAAACTTTAGCAACCCGTAAATCGAGTTTGGCGAAGTCGTCAATCGTAATTTCAGGGGCAATAGGTTCGATATTGGTATGACAAGCGGTCATTTTATCCTCTTTTTTCGCAGATTCGGCAAATAATGCTTTGGTTTCTTCAATCACCGCATCAATCTGTTTTTTCTCTAAACGGGCAAACAGTGCTTTAAACGGGGCGATTTGGTGGTTAAATAGCGGGGTGTCAATATTATCCCAACGCAGCTCCGTCTGTAAAAAGGCTTCGGCACGAGCGGCAAGCTGCGGTAACACCGGTTTGAGATAGCTGATTAACACACGGAATAATTCCAATCCCATTGAGCAGACAGCTTGTAGCTCCGCCTCTTTGCCCGCTTGTTTGGCGATTACCCACGGGGCTTTTTCGTCAATATATTTATTCGCTTTATCCGTTAAACTCATAATTTCTCGGATCGCTTTATTATATTCACGCTTTTCAAAATAGTCGGCAATCTGTGCCGATTGTGCGGTAAATTCGCCGAAAAGTGCCGGATCAGCCAATTCAGCGGCAAGTTTGCCGTCAAACCGCTTTGTAATAAAACCGGCATTACGAGAGGCTAAATTCACCAATTTATTGACAATATCGCTATTGACCCGTTGCACAAAATCATCAAGATTAAAGTCTAAATCTTCAATGCGATCATTGAGTTTTGCCGCATAGTAGTAGCGTAAACATTCCGGATCAATGTGTTTGAGGTAGGTGCTGGCTTGAATGAATGTGCCACGGGATTTGGACATTTTCTGCCCATCTACTGTAACGTAGCCGTGGGCAAACACGTTGGTTGGCTTGCGATAGCCGCTGCCCTCCAACATCGCCGGCCAAAACAGACTGTGGAAGTACACAATATCTTTACCGATAAAGTGATAAAGCTCGGTTTTTGCCTCTTTTTGCCAGTATTCGTCAAAGTCTAAACCGATACGGTCGCACAGGTTTTTAAACGATGCCATATAGCCGATTGGCGCATCTAACCAAACGTAGAAGAATTTATTCGGTTCGTCCGGTATTTCAAACCCAAAATAAGGCGCATCACGGCTAATATCCCATTGCTGTAAGCCGCTTTCAAACCATTCTTGCATTTTGTTGGCAATTTCCGGCTGTAACGAACCGGAGCGTGTCCACGCCTGTAACATTGCTTCAAAGTGAGGCAGGTCGAAGAAAAAATGCTCGGACTCTTTTACCACAGGGGTCGCACCGGATACGGCGGAACGAGGGTTGATTAAATCCATTGGGCTGTATGTGGAGGCACAGACTTCGCAGTTATCTCCGTATTGATCTTCAGCTTTACATTTCGGGCAAGTCCCTTTCACAAAACGATCAGGCAGAAACATCTGTTTTTCAGGATCAAATAACTGTGCAATAGTGCGGCTTTTAATAAAACCGTTTGCCTTTAATTGCCGATAAATTGTTGCGGTTAGTTGGCAATTTTCATCACTGTGGGTGGAATGGTAATTATCAAAGCTGATGTTAAAGCCGGCAAAATCGGCAATGTGATCGGTTTTGGCTTTTTCGATAAGCTGTTCCGGCGTAATGCCCAGCTTGGCGGCGTTAAGCATAATCGGCGTGCCGTGGGCATCGTCAGCACAGACGAAATGGACATCGTGCCCGCGCATACGCTGAAAGCGTACCCAAATATCCGCCTGAATATGTTCAAGCATATGCCCTAGATGAATTGCGCCGTTGGCATAGGGCAGCGCACAGGTTACTAACATTTTACGTGGGTTATTTGACATAGTGTTCTCTCTATCGCAATTTTAGGGGGAATTGTAGCGGAAACAGGGCGTTTTTCCTAGCCGAAACGACTAGCTAATCACGCCGATTTGCTGTAAACTATGCTCCCGTCCTGATGGTATGAACCATTCCTTTTATCAAATTCTTATCAATTATTAATCGCACAAGGCAATAGTATGGCAACGAATTATATTTTCGTGACCGGTGGCGTTGTTTCTTCTTTAGGGAAAGGCATTGCTGCTGCGTCATTAGCGTCGATTTTGGAAGCGCGCGGCTTAAAAGTTACGATGATGAAACTTGACCCTTACATCAATGTCGATCCGGGTACAATGAGTCCGACACAGCACGGGGAAGTGTTTGTTACTGAAGACGGTGCAGAAACCGATCTTGATTTAGGGCATTATGAGCGTTTTATCCGCACCAAAATGAGTAAGGCGAACAACTTTACAAGCGGTAAGATCTACTCGGAAGTTTTGCGAAAAGAGCGTCGTGGCGATTATTTAGGGGCAACTATCCAAGTAATACCGCATATCACCAATGAGATCAAAGCCCGTGTGATTGCCGGCGGTAAAGGACACGATGTGGCGATTGTCGAAGTGGGCGGTACGGTCGGCGATATTGAATCGCTTCCGTTTTTAGAAGCCTTGCGTCAATTAGCGGTGGAAGTCGGGCGTGGAAAAACCCTATTTATGCACCTGACCCTTGTGCCGTATATCCCAACGGCGGGCGAGGTGAAAACCAAACCGACACAACACTCAGTGAAAGAGTTATTGTCGATCGGCATTCAACCGGATGTACTGGTATGCCGTTCCGACCGAATGATTCCGGCAAACGAGCGTTCCAAAATCGCCTTGTTCTGTAACGTGCCGGAGCGTGCGGTCATTTCCCTTAAAGATGTGGATTCCATTTACCGTATCCCTGCGTTATTGAAATCGCAAGGCTTAGACGATTTTATTTGCGATCGTTTCCATTTAACCTGCAAAGAGGCGGATCTCTCGGAGTGGGAGCAAGTGCTTTATCAGCAAGCTAATCCAACGGGCGAAGTAACTATCGGTATGGTCGGGAAATATGTTGAATTGCCGGATGCCTACAAATCGGTAAACGAAGCCTTAAAACACGCAGGGCTAAAAAATCGTTTAACGGTTAATATCAAATATATTGATTCACAAGATGTCGAAACCCGTGGTGTTGAAGTATTGCAAAGGTTGGATGCGATTTTAGTACCGGGCGGCTTTGGCTATCGTGGTGTGGAAGGCAAAATTTTAACCGCACAATATGCCCGTGAAAATCAAATTCCTTACTTGGGCATTTGTTTAGGTATGCAAATTGCCTTGATTGAGTATGCACGGAATGTTGCCAAAATGCCGGGGGCAAACTCCAGCGAGTTCGACAAAGAGGCGCAATTCCCGGTTGTCGGTTTGATTACCGAATGGCAAGATGCCGAAGGGAATGTGGAAGTGCGTTCGGACGACTCCGATCTCGGCGGCACAATGCGTTTAGGCGCACAGGCGTGCCACCTTGTGAAAGGCACACTTGCCCGCCAAGTCTATGGTTCGGACACTATTTTTGAACGCCACCGCCACCGCTACGAAGTCAATAACACCTTGTTACCGCAAATTGAAGCGGCAGGGTTAAAAGTGAGCGGGTTGTCGGCGGATCGCAAATTAGTTGAGATTATTGAAGTGCCAAACCACCCTTGGTTTATTGCGGCACAATTCCATCCGGAATTTACGTCGACCCCGCGTGATGGACACCCACTGTTTGAGGGCTTTATCAAAGCGGCTAAAACCCATCAAGCACAAAAAACAGCTTAATTGCAACTCAAAGCGGATTATCGGTTTAATCCGCTTTTTCTTTGCGGCAAAGTCAGCTCTCTAAACGCAATAAATCCGGCAAGGTAGCAAAACTCTCTTCCGTAACGGTTTTATGGAAATCCTCGATATAAGCAATATGTTGGTCGGTTTCCCGAATCGCTCCGTATAAATTACTGTATAGCCCCGCCTCTGTAATTTTACGGGCGACAACATAGCCTCTCTCCAAGTAGGGTTTCACCGCCCAATAAGGCAACGCAGCAATCCCTCTTTTACTGGCAACCAGTTGAATAATGGCAATGGTCAGTTCGCTGGTACGGCGGTTAGGATTGATCCCCGCAGGGTGCAACACTTTGCGGAGCAGATCCAACATATCGTCCGGCACGGGATAGTGAATAAGTGTTTCATTTGCAAAATCTTCCGCATTCCAGACCGCTTGATGTGCCAATGGGTGATCCTTAGAACAAATCCCCACCATTTCGTAAGCAAAGAGCGGCTTGTAAATAATATCGCTATTATTTTCCTTCTCCGCTACCACTGCCCAATCGGCACGGTGGGAGAGCAATAGCCCCACTGTATCGGTATGAAAACCCGACACAATATCCAACTCAACCAACCCCCAATTTTTACGAAAGCTATCCATCGCCGGCATCAGCCAGTCAAAACAGGTATGGCACTCCACCGCAATGCGTAACTCTCCGACTTCTCCCTGCTTTACACGCACTAAATCCAATTCCGCCTCCGCCACTTTCGGTAAAATGTCGTGGGCTAATTTAATCAAACGCTCGCCGGCGGGCGTAAAATGAATTGGCTGCGTTTTGCGTTCAAACATTATCAGATCGTATTGTTCCTCAAGTTGTTTAATCTGATGAGATAATGCCGATTGGGTAAGATGCACTTGTTTGGCCGCCAATGACACGCTCCCCGTTTCTTTTAAGGCAATCAATGTTTTTAAATGGCGAAGTTCAAGGAAGGTTGGTTTTATCATTAAAAATATATATTCCGGTTAAGTTGATGATGAATTTTATCCCGACAAGCGGTCGGTTTCATCTGTTTTTTTACATAAAGCAAAAAACGGTTTGCGAAGAGAATAAAAGTTATAGCGGAAATTATTTGAGATTAAACTTGCAGCAAGCGAATTGTCTTTCCGACTAAAAGCGATTATAGTGGAGAGTGAGCATCTTAATTCATATTTCGCAAGAGATAGCGTTAATTTCATTTAATAAAAAGAAGCCTTTATCCTTAATAGAGCTAATATATTATGAATAAAAATCTTGAGCATCGTATAAATCATCTTTCAAAAAATTTTATACAAGATATGTTAATTCCTTTAAAAAACTTCCCCGCTTCAATAACGAAATACCCAAGAGAATACGTCAAAATAACCAGACCTGAAGATATTGAAGAATATGATTATCTTGCATCACTGACACCGGGTTCTGAAATAGACTTTAGCCGATTTAGAAGTGTGTCTTCCGATCTTAATTGGGAGGGCATATATTATTTATTACCCATAGCGCAACGTAGGTATTTACAATTCATAGATGAGAGTATCATTGATTTCTTTGACGGTTTTGTTTGGCTATTAGGTTATCTTAATGGAATAGATAAATTAAAGCGCTTAATGAGTCAAGATGATATTCAGCGGTTAATTTACTGGCTTAGATTTCTTTTAGAAGATGAAAATCCCGATATAAATTTTATTGATTTCGATGAAGATGAAATTAACGGGTATATTGATTACTTAGAAAAGGGACTGACCCTATATGGAAAGAACAAATATATTCAATAAGTTTATTTCAAAACACCATTTATATCTAGATGAATGGAAACGTATTTACCCTAAAGAGCAAAATCAGGATAATAAATTCTCTTTTTTAAATACCGAAAAAGAGGCGACTGCTTTAATATTCGTTGCTGCCAATATTTGTGATTGGATCACTCAAAACAGTGATAGGGTATATTTTCAACTCTCCTCTTTATTTAGCTGTTTAAGTGAATCTAAATATATTTTAGCCCGAATATTAGGGCTAAAATATATAGATAAGCCTTTTGATGAAAATCTATTTTCTTTAAAAGAACTTAGGCTAAACACAATAAATCGCTATCATTTACATCTCAATAAAGTTCAAATACAAGAGCTTATCCATTTTTTACTGGTCTATGAAGAATTTGGTAGCTTTATCGCTTTAAGTCATAATGGATATAAATTATTGAATATAAATGATGGTTTTATTTCTCTTACATTAAATCATTATGTTGTAAATCAATCCTTAGCGAATCAATTATTACATTCACCTTCTGGTTGGAATAAGTGGATATGGGAACTAGATGAATGTTGAAAGAGCGTTATTTTATATTAATTGAGAAATAAAAAATGAACTTACCTTTTATTCTAAATGATAATGGTGATATTAATTTATTTGCTACGGTATCTGATTTAGAACGTTATGTTGAACCTGATGATATAACATCATACGAACTATTTGATGCGCTCGGTAATGAAATGAGATTATCGATTGAAAAAAAGCCGAAGAAAATAATGTTTACCCACTATGATATAGAAGTTGTCAAATTATCTGACAAGGCAACTGTCAATAGACAAGCCTATTTAGCCGATTTATTATATCGTGTATGTATTAAGATTGATTTGAAATTTGAACATTCAAAAAAATCCGATATACCATACTTAATTTCAACCCTGATTAACTATCAAGGCTATACGAGATAATATTATCTATTGCTTAAATTTGGTATTGGTCAGCAAAATAAACTCTCAGAAAAAGAATAATGTGTATTTTTACAAAATATGCGCTCAATCTCACCGCTTGCTCGATAAACAACTTTTTTGATAATGTATTGTCTAAGGTCTGCCTTTTATCAACCACTAGGAGCATTTTATGAATTTTAATGACATTTTGAACGGCGTACTTAAATCAGTCGGCAATACTGCAAATCAAGGAAAAGCCGATTTAGGCGGGATTTTAGGCTCGGTGCTCAATTCGGCAAAAAATTCAGCCGCTGAAATAAAAGCCGGCAATACCGATACGATTGCCAAAGTGGGCGGCGGAGCGGCATTGATGGGGATTTTATCAATGGTATTGGGGCGCAACGGCGGGGCTAACTTAACGAAATTAGGTTCACTGGCGGTTTTGGGCAGTATGGCGTACAAAGCCTATCAAGACTACCAAAGCAATCAGACGAACAAAGCAGGGTTATTAAGCGAAAATGCCTTTGAAACTGCTGCACAAAATGAGCAAAGCGGCGCGGTCATTTTACGCACAATGATTACCGCAGCACTTTCAGACGGGCATTTAGATGATGAAGAATTAGCTGCGATCCAGCGCGAAGGTGGTGATGTGCCAGAATTTCAACAATGGTTAGCCCACGAAGTGCGTCAGCCGATTTCAGTAGAAGAAATTGCAACACTTGTGGGGCAAGATACCGCACTTGCCGCACAAGTCTATTTAGCTGCCCGTATGGTATGCAAAGATCTATCCCGCAAGGAAATTGTCTTTTTATCGCAGCTTGCCGAAGCGTTAAACCTTGATGATGCCTTGGTAGAACAATTAGAGAAGCAAGCAGGATTTTAAGTTCTAAATTAAACGGCAAGCGTTGCTTGCCGTTTTTATATTGCAAAAAATCCCCTCAAACCCACCGCTTGTTAGGCTTGATTGCTGACAATCACCCGCAAGCTATCAAGTCGCCAATTCGCTTTGCCGAGTTGAGCGAGCGAGTCCGCTTTAATTTGCTCAAGAGCAGCAATTTCATCGGCTCGGATATTTTTATTCACCGCTTGTAACGAGGTTAAACGGTGTAGCTCCGCACTTAATGTCTGCTCCGCGGCTTGTTTAGCTTGGACAATCTGCTGTTGTGCTTTTTCGGCAATATGCCCTTCACCCATTTGAATTAGCTTTTCAATGTCCGTGCGTGCCATTTTGGCTATTTTATTCGCCATTTGCTTATTAACCGGTTTGAGCTGTTTTTCCAAGCCGCTAAAAGAGACTTGCGCCGCCATATCGTTACCTTTATTGTCCAGTAGAATGCGTATCGGCGTTGGTGGTAAGAAACGGGTAAGTTGTAAGCCTTTCGGCGCTTGTGCTTCAACAATATAAATCATCTCTAGTAACAATGTCCCTGCCGGCAAATGTTTATTGATGAGCAAAGAGACGGCACTTTTGCCAATATCGCCTCCGGTGATTAAGTCGATACCGTGGCGGATCATCGGGTGATCCCACGTTAAAAATTGCAGCTCCTCCCGCATTAACGCAAGCTGTCGGTTGAAAGTAACTGTGCAGCCTTCCTCGGAAAGCCCCGGAAAATCCGGCACAAGCATATGACCGGTCGGGCTGATCACAATGCTTTTTTCGCCCAAATCTTCCTGTTCTAATCCGATAACATCAAATAAATTCAGTGCAAACTGGATCAGTTGCGGATTTTCATCTTGCTCGGCTATCGCTTGCGCCAACTGTTGAGCCGCTTCGCCGCCGTTAGAGTGGATCTCCAACAGACGATCCCGCCCTTTTTCTAAGGCAAGTTTAAGCTGCCGGCGGCGTTTTTGTACTTGCGTAATAAAGTCGTCAAACTCTGCCGAGGGTTGTGGGTTAAATAAAAATGCCTCCAATTCCGTGCCGAACTCACGGAATAAATTTGCCCCCATCGGGCAGGTTTCTTCAAATGCGTTTAGCCCTCGTTGATACCATTCGGCTAAAATCATTTGAGCGGAGTGTTCAAAACACGGCACATAAATTTGAATGTCGTGTTTTTGTCCGATACGATCCAAACGCCCGATACTCTGCTCCAATAAATCCGGATTATCCGGCAAATTAAACAGCACTAAATGGCGGGCAAATTGGAAATTTCGTCCTTCCGAGCCAATGGCAGAGCTAATTAGTACCTGTGCGCCCTCTTCCTGTTGAGCAAAGTACGCCGCAGCTTTATCCCGTTCGACAATCGACATTTTTTCGTGGAACACGGCGGAGCGGATCGCCTCTTTTTCTCTTAGGGCTTGTTCAAGTTGAATCGCTGTATCTGCTTGTTTACAAATGACGAGAATTTTTTCATCACGGTGATTTTTCAAGAAAGTGATTAACCATTCAATGCGGGGGTCGAAATCATACCACTTTGCCGCCGGGTTCATTCGTTGGAACAAGCGTTCAGGGTAAAGCAAATCCGCTTTTTTATTGCCGCCCATCAAGCCCATTACTTTAAGCGCATTGGCGTATTGGCTTGGCATTGTCAGCGTGATTTGGTGATAAATACGGTGCGGGAAACCTTTTACCCCTTGACGAGTATTGCGAAATAGCACACGGCTTGTCCCGTGGCGGTCGATCAATTCGGCAATCAGCTCTTGGCGAGCCTCTAAACGCTGCTCGGCACTGCAATTTTCTGCATTGATAATCCGCAGCATCGGCTCAACGTCTTCCTCGGCTAACAGCTCGCCGATACTGTTTTGTTCCGCATTGCTTAACGGTTTATCGTTTAACAGGGTTGCCACTGCATCGGCAACGGGCTGATATTGCTTTTGTTCTTGTACAAAGGCTTGATAATCGTAGAAACGATCCGAGTCCAGTAAGGCAAGGCGGGCGAAATGGCTCTCTTGCCCCAGTTGTTCCGGGGTCGCCGTCAGCAATAACACGGACGCAATCTGCTTTGCCAGTTGCGCAACAAATTGATAGGCAATACTCGGTTCGTTTTCGTGCCATTCTAAATGGTGAGCTTCATCAACAATCAGCATATCCCACGGGCTGTCGGCAACTTGTTTGGCACGTTGCGGGTTGTTAGCCAACCAGTCAATCGAAGCGATCACCAACGATTCTGTTTCAAACGGATTTTCGCTCACATCATTGCCGCTATCGTCCTGCTTGCTGAAATCGCCGCAACGTTCTTCGTCAAAAAGCGAGAAATGCAGGCTGAAACGGCGTAGCATTTCGACCAGCCACTGATGTTGAAGGCTTTCCGGCACTAGCACCAATACCCGCTCAACCCGTCCGGCAAACAGTTGTTGCTGCAAGATCATACCGGCTTCAATGGTTTTACCTAAGCCGACTTCGTCTGCCAGTAATACCCTCGGTGCAAGGCGTTGTCCCACCTCTTTAGCGATATGTAATTGGTGTGGAATCAAGCTGGCACGCGTCCCCCGCATTCCTCTCAATGCAGATTGAAATTGAGCTTGTTGATGTTGTAAGGCACGGTAGCGAAGTGAAAAACGGTCGCTGCGATCAATTTGGGCGGAAAAAAGCCGATCCTGCGGTTTGCTGAAGCTCACTTTATGGTCGAGCTGCGTTTCGGGTAACACGGAATCTTCGCCGCTATCGACCCGTTTACCCAAATAGATTAAATTGCCTTGATTTTCCACCGCATCATCAACGTCCAACTGCCAGCCGTCCACACTGTTAATCCGATCGCCTTTTTGGAATTGAACACGGGTAAGCGGGGCAACGGCAACCGCATAAACCCGCACTTCATCGGCAGCCGGAAAGGCAATGCTCACCGTGCGATGATCGACTGCGGTAACAATGCCGAGTCCTAAATTATTTTCCGATTCACTTAACCAACGTTGTCCAACAACAAAGCTCATTATTACCTCTCTGTGAAAAATGTGAATGTTTTTTATCGTTTTAAATAGGGGGCGCATTTTACCTGAATTTTGCCGCATTATGTAGCCAACGTACCAAACGGCTTCAGATTAAAACGAACAAAATGCAAGTCTGTGCCACAGCAGCGGGCTATCGTAATGCGAAAGTACAAAAATAGGGGTAGTAGGGTACTTGGCATACCCTAAACCGAGTGAAATTAGAGGGAAAGAAGCCGTTCAAGACTCGGGGCAAAATAGTAACTGCCGCTCATTGCTTGGGTGAAGCCGAGCAAGCGGTCGGTTTTGCCGTCTAATTCGCCAAACATACTTTTTAGCTGCTGATCAATATTATGCAAACGTTTGGAAAAAGCGAGGAAATACAAGCCGTGCGCCCCGCTTGCCGTGCCGTATGGCATACTATGGCGGAGAATTTTTAAGCCTTTGCCGTTCTCTTTTAAATCGACCCGTCCAACATGGGAATGCGGCGGCACATCGTCAAGTTCCACACTATCCGCTTTAGTGCGCCCGATAACCTGCTCTTGGCGGGCAACTGGCATTTTGTGCCATTTTGCTAACTGGTGCTGGTAACGTTGGGTCAGCACATAGCTGCCGCCGGCATCTTCGCCCTCTGTAATGAGAGCAACATCGCGTAATTTTTCATCGGTGGCAGGATTTTCCGTGCCGTCAATAAATCCAGTGAAATCCCGTTCTTCAACCCAACGAAAACCGTGAATTTCTTCTTCAATCGTGGCAATACCGTTTAGCTGTTCAACCACGATCAACGCAATGCTGAAATTGAGATCGGGACGATCCGATTGAATATGGATAAACAGATCACGCTGTGTCGCCGGCGCATATTCTTTGCCTGCTTGACCAAAGGGTGTAAAGGGCTTTAACTCAGGGGCGGACTGCCCTGCCAACTGCTTCCAAATGCGGTCGCCAAAGGCAAGAGTTAAACCTAACGGTACGTCTGAATATTGTTGTTGCAAATCGTTAAATTGTTGGTGAAGGGTACGGATACGGTCGGCGAGCGGGGCGAGCTCTTGCACTTGAGCTTCTAAAAAAATACCCGCTTTGCGATGGGTTAAGGTAATGCCGGATTGAGGCGTTGCCATTGTTATTCTCCAAGTAATCAAAATCGCCTAAGTTTACTGGTTTAGCCGTCAAGTTGCAAAAAAATGGCAATTTTGCTTGACTTTATAATTTTGTACTAGTTTAATAGTTCAAAATTTAAGGAGCATATTATGTTTGTACAGGTTCAGCATACCCCTTTGGCTTACCATTCGGATACGACCTCGCTTTTTCATCGGCTTTGCGGAGATAACCCGCACACGTTATTGTTGGATTCGGCAGAAATTCAAAGCAAAAACAGCGTCAAAAGTTTGTTATTTGCACAATCGGCGGTGCATATTTTCTGTGATCAAAATCAGGTAACGTTTGAGGCATTAACGGCAAACGGGCAGGCAGTATTGCCGGAGATTGCCCAAGCACTTTTAGCCTTAACCCCGATACCGATTTGCACATTTTCCGCCGAAAATGACCGCTTGCACGCCGTGTTTCCGGCGGTAAACGAAGCGCTTGATGAGGACAGCAAGCTCAAAACAACCACCATTTTTGACGGCTTACGGTGTGTCAGCCAACTATTTGCCGAGGCGGTCTCCCCCGTCTATTTGGGCGGACTGTTCAGCTATGATTTGGTCGCTCAATTTATCCCGATGGACAATATTTGCTTGGAAGATGACGGTTTAACCTGCCCCGATTACAGTTTTTATTTAGCCGAACAGTTGGTCTTTATCGATCATCAACAACAGACGGCAACGCTCCACACCTTCTGCTTTGCGCCAAGCCAAGCGGAAAAATTGGCACAACAAGCGGTCGATTATACGCAAAAAAGTGCAAATACGACGGTTTTGCCCTTTGAGTCATACCCGGCGGATAAAACAGTGAGTGTGAATTTAGATGATACCGCGTTCAAGCAAATTGTCTCGGATCTGAAACAGCATATTAACCTCGGCGATGTGTTCCAAATCGTCCCCTCCCGCCGTTTCAGCTTGGCTTGCCCGAACCCGCTTGCCAGCTACCGCCAGCTCAAAATCACTAATCCAAGCCCGTATATGTTTTTTATGCGGGGCGAACAATTCACCTTATTTGGTGCATCGCCAGAGAGTGCATTGAAATATTCGCAGCCGAGCCGTCAGCTTGAAATTTACCCGATAGCCGGCTCTCGTCCCCGTGGCTTTGATGCACAAGGGCGGATCGACCCGGAATTGGATTCCCGTTTAGAGTTGGAACTACGTTTAGATCAAAAGGAGCTTGCCGAGCATTTGATGTTGGTGGATTTAGCTCGTAACGATATTGCCCGTGTGTGCGAGGCGGGCTCTCGCCGTGTCGCCGATTTAATGCAAATTGATCGCTATTCGCACATTATGCACTTGGTTTCACGGGTTGTCGGCACGCTCAAAAGCGATTTGGACGCTTTGCACGCCTATCAAGCCTGTATGAATATGGGGACATTAACCGGTGCGCCGAAAATTCGGGCAATGCAGTTGATCTATCAATTTGAACGCCAAAAACGGCACAGCTACGGCGGTGCGGTCGGCTATTTAACCTCACAAGGCAATTTGGATACCTGTATTGTAATCCGCTCCGCCTTTGTACAAAACGGTGTGGCGTATGTGCAAGCAGGCTGCGGCGAGGTGTTGGACTCTGATCCGCAAGCGGAAGCCGATGAAACCCGTCATAAAGCCAGAGCGGTGTTAAATGCGATCGGCGCAGTAAATCAAACGGCAAACGCAGGGGGAAATTAAAATGGCACAGGTATTATTTGTTGATAATTTCGATTCATTCAGTTACAACTTAGTCGATCAATTTCGCCAACTGGGGCATTCGGTAACGGTATTTCGCAACGATTATCCCCTTGACGATTTTATCCAACGGGCATTGCAGACCGAACAGGCAATTATTGCGCTCTCGCCGGGACCGGGCAATCCGCAACAAGCGGGTCATTTATTGCCGATTATTGCAAAATTGAAAGGCAAAGTGCCGATGATTGGCATTTGCCTTGGACATCAGGCGATTATTGAAGCGCTCGGCGGTCAAGTAGTGCATACGGGGCAGGTGATGCACGGCAAAGTGTCCCGTATTCAGCACGATAACGAAGCAATGTTTCACGGTATTCAAAATCCGATGCCGGTTGCCCGTTATCACTCACTAATGGGAGATAATTTGCCGGCGGAATTGGTAGTGAACGCCCGTTTTGGCGAGATCGTGATGGCAATCCGCCACCGCACAGAGAAAATCTGTGCTTTTCAATTTCACCCTGAATCCATCTTAACGGTGGAGGGGACAAAATTACTGAAACAAAGTATTGAATGGTTATTGGAGTCAAAAAATGATTAGCGTATATGGTTTAAAATCCACCCTTACCCCTCGCCGACACGCCGTAGCAGAGGTGATTTTTGAATGTTTAGAGATGACGCTCGGCGTGCCTAAAGGTCGCCACGCTTTACGCTTCGATTTGCTGGAAGCGGAGAACTTTTTCCCGCCGATTAACCGCAGCGAGCATTTTATCGTCATTGAAATCAATTTAATGCAGGGACGTTCGGAGCAATTAAAAAAACGCTTGATTAAGGGCTTATTCAGTATGTTTCATCAGCGGTTAGGGATTTTGCCCCTCGATGTCGAAATCACAATTAAAGAACAGCCCGAGCATTGTTGGGGCTTTCGGGGAATGACCGGCAATGAAGCCACTGATTTGGAGTACCAAGTCCATCGTTCCATTTGATCGCCAAAGGAAAAACACTATGCAACACAACGAATTATTAGAGCGACTTTTTAACGGTCATTCTCTCACTCAAGCTCAAGCACACGCTCTGTTTCAACATATTATGCGGGGGGAGTTATCTTCCGAGCAGTTAGCCGGGGCGTTGATTGCCTTAAAAGTGAGAACGGAAACGGCAGCGGAAATTGCCGGTGCGGTAACGGCGACCTTGGAAAATGCAATGCCTTTTCCTCGCCCTGATTATCCGTTTGCGGATATTGTCGGCACAGGCGGGGACGGTGCTAATACCATCAATATTTCCACCACCAGTGCGATTGTAGCGGCGGCAATGGGGTTTAAAATTGCCAAGCACGGCAGCCGTAGCGTTTCCAGCCAAACCGGTGCAAGTGATTTACTCACCGCCCTCGGTGTAGAGGTGAGTATCAATGCCGACACGGCACGCCAAGCGTTAGATGAAATCGGGCTGTGCTTTTTGTTTGCTCCCCAATACCATTCGGGCTTTAAGCACGCTATTCCGGTTCGCCAAGCACTCAAAACACGCACCCTGTTTAATATTCTCGGGCCGTTGGTGAATCCGGCACGCCCGCCGCATCAGCTACTGGGGGTTTATAGTCCGAGCTTGATTCAACCTTATGCGGAAACGGTCAAAAGGTTAGGGCATCAACATAGTCTAGTCGTACACGGTTCGGGGCTTGATGAAGTGGCGGTACACGGTGAAACTCAGGTCGCGGAGATCAAACAGGGGCACATTGAGTACTTCACGCTAACGCCCGAAGACTTCGGGGTGGCACGTCATTCTCTTGATGCGTTAAAAGGGGGCGAACCGCACCAAAATGCCGAAAAAATTTTAGCCTTACTACAAGGCAAAGGGGAGAAAGCGCATATTGATGCGGTGGCAGTGAATGCCGCAATGCTAATGCGTTTATTCGGCGAGGCGGATCTAAAACAGAATGTTCAGCGAGTGCAAGCTGTTCTGACCAGTGGAAAAGCATTTGCGACTTTACAAAAGTTAGTTCAATATAAGCCTATGACTTAGCGTAAGCAAGACATAAGCACTTAAAAAATAAATTCCTTTTATTCCTTATTCGGGCAGAGTAAAATCTGCCCGTTTTTTTATGGTAATTTGATAGGATTTTGAAATGGCGTTTAGCTCATTATTTACTTTGTTGGACGATATTGCTGCCGTACTGGACGATGTGGCGGTAATGACCAAAATGGCAACCAAAAAAACGGCGGGGGTTATTGGCGATGATCTAGCCTTAAATGCTAACCAAGTGAGCGGCAAAGATATTAAACCGGAGCGGGAATTACCGATTGTTTGGGCGGTGGCAAAAGGCTCATTGCTCAACAAAGTAATTTTAATCCCGATTGCGTTGTTGCTCTCCATTTATCTGCCGTCTTTCATCAACCCACTGCTAATGCTCGGTGGAGCTTATTTATGTTTTGAAGGCGTAGAAAAACTGCTACACCAATTTCTCCATAAAAAGTCTCATAATGATGAACCCGCCGTTCAGCCATTGTCGGAAGCAGATAAGATCAAAGGGGCAATTCGCACCGATTTTATTTTATCCGCCGAAATTATCATCATCGCTCTAGGGGTTGTCCAAGAGTCGGCGACATTAACCAAAATTATCTCGTTATCGGCGATTGGGGTGGGTATCACACTTTTTGTCTATGGCTTGGTCGGGCTGATCGTGAAATTAGACGATATCGGTTTATGGCTGCTGAAAAAGCCCAACCGGTTCTCGCAAGCGGTCGGAAAAGGACTATTATTTGTAATGCCTTGGGTGATGAAATCCCTTTCCATTATCGGCACAATCGCAATGTTCCTCGTTGGCGGCGGCATCTTCACCCATTCGCTGCCCGCAGTCCATCATTTTATCGAAAGCCTAAATTTACCTTCCGCATTTTCCGGTATCGCCGACCTTATTCTAGGCATATTGATCGGTGCGATTATCTGTGCGGTGGTTTTGCCGTTGGGGAGGGTGTTTCAGCGTAAAACACAATAATCAGATAAATAAGCAGTGAGATAAGAAAAATATTTTACTGCTCGTTTTCACATAACCCCCTTGCAAGTTAAAGCAAGGGGGAAATTTACTTATCCTTTATAACTATTACATAAAATAACAAACCTACACTACAATTACATTATATTACTTTTATCCCATTGATCTGCAACATAAAAATATGAAAATGACATAGAAAACTTTGATTTTCTCTTACCTATTTAGGAGGTTCTTCTATGTCTATGTCTCTCTCCCCTCATTTTAATAAAACTCTTCTTGCTACCGTACTTTCGCTCGCTTTGAGTTCCCCTAGCTATTCATCACTTGTTCGTAATGATATTAGCTACCAATATTTTCGAGATTTTGCCGAAAATAAAGGTCAGTTTGTACCTAATGCCCAAAATATCCCGATCTATAATCAGAGCGGGCAGTATGTTGGGACAATGATGCAAAACATACCAATGCCCGACTTTAGTGCGGTTAACCGTAACAGCGGTATCGCAACTCTCGTCGATCCACAATATGTTACAAGCGTTAAACATAATGTAGGCTATCAGAATGTAGAATTTGGTTCGCCCGGTTCTCACAATGACGCTCATCATTTTTCCTACCATATTGTTGACCGAAATAACCATCCAACTTTTGACTACCACGCCCCTCGCCTACACAAACTTGTTACTGAAACCGCCCCATTCCCTCTCTCACCAATTACCGAAAGAGCCGATGGCAAAATCAATTCAGCCCCTTACTTAGATCACCAACGTTTTCCGCTCTTTGTCAGAGTAGGATCTGGTACGCAAGGTATCAGAGACGAGCAAAGAAATCCGACTCGGTTAAGTGGCGCTTACCAATACCTTACCGGTGGTGGTACAGTCAATCTTGCGCCTACCCAAACGCACTCGACATTATTATTCTTCCGAGGCGATATTTTTGGCAATAGTAACGGTCCAATGACTACTTACGGTATGCCGGGCGATAGTGGTTCACCTCTTTTTGTCTTTGATAAACAACAAAATAAATGGGTTGTTGCCGGCGTACAAAGCGTCTTTTCGGGTGAAAAAGGGGATCTTAACGGCTATGCTATTACGCAACCTAATTTTATTCGTCAATCAAAACAAGATGACGAGATACAATTTACCAACCGCTCTCCTAACGCCACATTTCACTGGTCTGCGACCTCAGGAGTCAGTACCCTCGTAGAAAACAATGGTCAGCAACGCCTTACAATAGATATTCCACACACCACTCAAACCGCAAATGATCTCGCTCGTGGTAAAACGCTACATATTTCGGGGCAATCAGGCACCTTGGTGCTAAATGATACGATTCATCAAGGCGCAGGCGCATTATACTTTAACCAAGATTTCACGGTAAAGCCACAATCGGATCAAATGTGGATTGGTGCAGGCATATCGGTGGCAGAGAATAAACAGGTAAATTGGCAGGTTTCAAACCCGAAAAATGACCGCCTGTCTAAAATTGGCGCTGGTACGCTCTATGTCAACGGTATGGGTAAAAATGAGGGGGATATCAGCATCGGAGAAGGCAAAGTCATTCTAGCCCAACGGGCAGACAGCCAAGGACAGCAGCAAGCCTTTGAACGAGTGGGAATTGTCAGTGGGCGCGCAACGGTCGTACTAAATGATGCAAATCAAGTCCGAAGCAACAACATCTATTTTGGCTACCGTGGCGGACGTTTGGATCTCAACGGCAATAACATCACCTTTAGCCGTATTCAGAATGTTGATGAGGGCGCAAACATTGTCAATCACAATACCACTCAAACAGCGTCCGTTACCATTACCGGCGGTAAACCACTTTCGGCTGAAAGCATTGAATGGGTGAGCTGGGGCGAACAACCGAAAACCGCACTCGCCTTGTACGAATATATAAATCCTTGGCGTAATAATCGATCTGACTATTTCCGACTTAAAGCAGGACAATCGCCTAATAATTATTTCCCAACAAACGCTGCCAGTAATCACGCTTGGGAATACTTGGGAAACAATAAACGGAATGTCACGCAAAGTGTCTTAAATGAATATATACGGCAACACCAGGTCTCCCCTTTTACCCAAAGCGATATTGAATGGGGGCAATGGGCAAAATCTCCTCTAGGTGAGATCACTGTCTACGAATATGTGAATAATCATCGAAGTAACCGCTTAGATTACTTCTTACTCAAGCCAGGCGGCGATCCGTCCACTTACTTCCCGCTTGATCAAAACAGTAACTCGGCGTGGGAATATATCGGCAATAACCGACAACAAGCGGTCGAAGAAGCCCTAAAACGTGCAAACAACCGAAGAAGTATTGATACGCCGTTCAATACCGCTTTCAATGGCTATTTTGGCGAACAGGATAAAAGTAAGCCGAATGGCAAGCTGAACGTCATATATGACACTGATGACAGCACTACACACCTCATTTCCGGCGGTACAAATATTAACGGTAAATTTAATATTCTTGGCGGAACGGTTTTACTTTCAGGAAAACCTGAGCCAAAAGCTCGCCAATACATTGACGGAAACTTCAAAGAGACCTTCAGCCACACTCAATGGCTTAACCGATCTTTTAAAGCAACCTCAACCCATTTAGAGAACAACGCCCGCCTTTACATTGGACGTAATGTGCAACAAGTTACCGGCAATTTCCACCTCCAAGATAATGCCACCTTGCACATTGGCTTTGTACAGGACGAAACGCCTGTCTGTATCCGCTCCGATTACGAAAACCGCCTTACTTGCCAACATAATGTGCAATTACCGCAAAATGTGCTAGACAGTATCCCGACCACCAACATCAACGGTGATATTAATCTCTTACATAATAGCCGTTTTACACTAGGGAAAGCCCATTACCTCAGCACAATTCAAGCAAAAGATAAAGCAGAGGTTCGTCTCACCCCACACAGCCGTTGGACAATGTGGGAAAACAGCAATTTAATCCATCTAGCAATGGATAATGCTCGCCTTACACTTAATCCAGCATTTGATGGCTCAAATAGCCGTTCCACGATTAACAGTTACCGCACGTTAACTGTTAATGGTAACTTATCGGGCAACGGACGCTTTGACTTCCTGACAAATCTTGCCGAAGCGCAAACGGATAAATTGATCGTAAACGGCATTGCAACCGGTCAATATCAACTCGGTATCAAAAATACCGGCGCAGAACCGAAAGTGATACAATCCCCCAATCTAGTCGAACTACGCAATGCTAGACAAAACAAGTATCAAGTAAAATTTGGCTTGGAAAATGGTTATGTCGATTTAGGGGCATACCGTTATATTCTGCGAAACCAGCATAATCGTTATCACTTATACAGCCCATTGCGTGAAGCACAGGAGGAAAATCCACATAACCCTCAAGCGCTTCAAGAGGCACAAAATCAACTCTCGCAAGCCAACCAAGATATCACTCGCTTAGATCGTGAGACAAAGCGACTCTCGGCGGAAAAACAGCAATCTGCTCAACAACTAAATAAAGCAGAGCGAGATAGCCGTAATAATGCCTATTTTATGTACTTTGGCAGACGTATCATCATATCTCCAAATAACCATACAAAGCAGCAACTAAAACAAGCTCAGCAGCGATTTAATCAAAAAAGTGAAGAATTGCGTATTGCCTTAGCCAACTTAGCGCAAGCAAAACGTGAGGCGCAAGCCGCTCAACACGCCTTAGAGGCGGCTCAACATCAATCGGTTTCCGCCCAAGTTCTTGAACAGGCACAACGACTTTGTCTTAATGCAGGGCAAACAGAAAATATCTGCCGTTCAATCGCACTGGTTTCGGCAGAAAACAGCCCTGAAATGCAACGGCTTGCCAATGCCCAAGCGGAAGTCGATCGCCTTATTTCAGAGCAGGAGGAAGCCAAACAACAGCTCGCACAAGCTGAAGCTATCCAACAAGATACAACGCAAGCGGTCAATTCCGAGCAAAATATTACAACGGCTACCGAGACTGACACATCAACCACCGAGCGGTCAATCACAAACCTCAATGACAACACAGAAATACGTGAGCCGCAACAAGCAGCCGCTCCCGAGCAACCTCTTGCAACGGTTGCCGAAGCCGAAGCCGACACATCAAACGCCGATCAGCCGATCGTAAACCTTGATGGCAGCACAGAAATACGTGAGCTACAACAAGCGGTCAGTGCCGAGGCAAAAAGTACAGAAACAGCCGACATCCCACCGCCACAATTATCCCAAGCGGAAGGGATCAGTCGCTATTCAAATTTAGCATTATCGGATTTAACCGCTCAAACGAATATGTTATTACGCATTGGGCATCAGTTCGATCGCCATTTGCTGACTTACAATGAAAGTCCGTCAAGTGTTTGGGTAAACGGCGAAGCACAAAATGCTCGCTTCCAATCGTCCAACTATCGCACTTTCCGCCAAGAGAGCAACCTAGTTCAATTAGGTGCGGCAACTGCGCTGAATGACGCTCTCCAGATTGGTGCGCTATTATCCCAATCCCGTGCCAACAACCGTTTCGAGCAAGGTAGCGGTCGCAGCGATTTAACACTGTTCGGCGGTTATCTCAAAGCTCAATCGGCAAACGGTCTGCTAGCAACACTCGATCTTAACCTAGGTCAAGCCAATAACCGTGTCGATTTAGATGGCAGACAAGCCCGTTTCCACCGCCATATTTACAGTGTCGGACTCAACCTCGCTAAACAATGGGATTTAGCGAGCTTTCGGTTACAACCGTCTATCGGCGCACGCTATCATCGTCTCTCTAGTGTCAATTATGAACTTAACCAAGCTCAAATTGCGATCAAATCGATTTCATTGCCAAGCTACCAACTCGGCATTAAGATCGACAAAACCTTTGAACTGAACGGCATTTACCTTAGCCCGTCTTTCGCCAGCTATTATGTGAATACCCCTCGGAAAACATTAGCCGCTGATACGGTGAAAGTGAACCAACATTCGCTCCGTCAGCAGTTCGGACGCTACCTCAGCCACGAACTTGGGCTAAATGTAAAATTTAATCAATGGGAAATCGCCACCCACTTGAACTACATTAAAGGGAATGAAATCGGGAAACAAGCAGCGGTGAGTTTAAAAGTCGGCTACCAATGGTAACCTAAGAAACAAGCGGTTTGATCGGTGCGATCTTTTGCAGAATAGGGGCAGCTTTAGTAAACTAGCGTCTTTGCAAACTATTCATCGAATCGAACCGCTTGTTATGTCTTTCCAACTTCAATTCACGCTGCCGAAAAGTGGCGGCTCACACCAAGATCACCAACTCCTCGGTAACTTAATCGGCCACGCCGATACCCTTGCCATTGCGCAGGCGGCAGCACAATTTAACGGCTTAAGCGTGGTGATTACTCCCGATTCCCGTACCGCCTTACGGTTAGAGAAAAGCCTGCCGGCGTTTACCGAGCTTGCGGTTCAGCTTTTTCCCGATTGGGAAACGCTGCCCTATGATAATTTTTCCCCGCATCAAGACATTATCTCGGCACGCCTGTCCGCTCTGTTTCGGCTACAACAGGGCAAAAAACAGATTTTCCTGTTGCCGATCAATACCTTAATGCAAAAAATCTGCCCGCCGAGCTACCTTGCTAATAATGTGTTATTGATTAAAAAAGGCGATGCGTTTTCGATTGAAAAATTACGCTTGCAGCTCGAAAATGCGGGCTATCGGGGAGTCGAGCAGGTGTTGGAATACGGTGAATATGCCGTGCGGGGCGGGCTACTTGATTTATACCCGATGGGTTCGGCTCTGCCCTACCGTTTAGATTTTTTTGACGATGAAATTGACACTATCCGCACCTTCGATGTGGACAGCCAACGGACAATTGAGGAAATTGAGAGCATCAATCTGCTACCTGCCCACGAGTTCCCGACAGATAGCAACGGTATTGAGCATTTTCGCGGCAAATTCCGTGAACAATTCGGCGAAATCCGCCGTGAGCCTGAACATATTTATCAGCAAGTCAGCAAAGGGATTTTGAATGCTGGCATTGAATATTGGCAGCCGCTCTTTTTCGATCAAATGGCGAGTTTCTTTGACTATCTCTCGCCCAATACGCTATTCATCACCTTCGACACCATTCAAGCCAAAGCAGAACAGTTCTATCAAGACACCGGCAGACGTTTTGAGAGCCGCAGAGTCGATCCGATGCGCCCGCTGCTGCCGCCGGAAATGCTTTGGTTCACACCGGAGCAGGTTAATCAATCGTTGAAGCATTATCCCCGTTTGAGCTTAACGAGTGAAAAGCTAAAGCCGTCCGCCACCAAGCAAAATGCCAATCTTCACCCGTTGCCGGCGATTGCCGTTCAACCTCACCATAAAACGCCGTTAGCGTTGTTCCAACAGTTTTACCACGAGTTCAACGGCACTCTGCTGTTTTCCGTGGAGTCGGAAGGACGGCGGGAAACCTTGTTGGATTTACTCTCGCCGTTAGGCATAAAACCGAAGCAGATCAAAACCTTATCCGATAAACTCGATCCGCTTAATTTGATGATCGGCAACCTCGACCAAGGCTTTATGATTGAAGCTGCAAGCGGTCAGTTATTGGCAATTATTTGCGAAACGGATCTGTTGGGCGAAAAAATTCAGCAGCGAAGTTCACATAAACAGCGAAAAACCGTCAATCCCGACACCTTAATCCGCAACTTAGCCGAGTTAAAAATCGGGCAAGCGGTGGTACATTTAGAAAACGGGGTCGGACGTTACGCCGGATTAACCACTTTAGATGCCGGCGGCGTGAAAGCGGAATACCTTGTTCTGCACTATGCTAACGATGCCAAACTCTATGTGCCGGTTGCCTCGTTGCATTTAATCAGCCGTTATATCGGCGGCAGTGATGAGAACGCCCCATTACACAAATTAGGCAGTGAAGCGTGGGCGAAAAGCCGTCAAAAAGCAGCGGAAAAAATTCGTGATGTAGCGGCGGAACTGCTGGACGTTTACGCCAAACGGGAATCGCAAAAAGGGTTTGCGTTTACATACGACAAAGAGGCGTTCCGCCAATTCAGTGCGACCTTCCCGTTTGAAGAAACGCACGATCAAAAACTGGCGATAGACGCGGTAATCAGCGATATGTGCCAGCCGAAAGCGATGGATCGGCTTGTGTGCGGCGATGTCGGCTTCGGCAAAACCGAAGTGGCAATGCGGGCAACCTTTCTGGCGGTAATGAACCACAAACAAGTCGCTATTCTCGCCCCAACCACCTTGCTCGCCCAACAGCACTATGAGAACTTTAAAGATCGTTTTGCCAATCAGCCGGTGCAAGTTGAGGTGCTTTCCCGCTTTAAAACCGCCAAAGAGCAGAAAGATATTCTTACCCGTACCGCAGAAGGCAAAGTGGATATTTTAGTCGGCACGCATAAATTGCTGCAAGACGATGTGATTTTCCGTGATTTAGGCTTGCTGGTGATTGACGAAGAACACCGCTTCGGCGTCCGCCAAAAAGAGCGGATTAAACAACTGCGTGCCAATGTTGACATTCTCACCCTCACCGCCACGCCGATCCCCCGTACACTCAATATGGCATTAAACGGAATGCGGGATCTGTCTATCATCGCCAGCCCGCCGGCTCGCCGTTTGTCGATCAAAACCTTTGTCCGCCAAAGCGATGAACTTATTATCCGAGAAGCCATTCTGCGTGAAATTTTGCGTGGCGGGCAAGTTTATTACCTGCATAATGACGTGGCAACGATCGAGAATTGTGCAACGAAATTGGCAGAATTAGTGCCGGAAGCCCGCATCGTTATCGGGCACGGTCAAATGCGGGAACGGGAATTGGAGCGTGTAATGTCCGATTTCTATCACCAGCGCTTTAATTTGTTGGTCTGTTCGACCATTATCGAAACCGGCATTGATGTGCCGAGTGCCAATACTATCATCATTGAACGGGCGGATAAATTCGGCTTGGCACAGCTCCACCAACTGCGAGGGCGTGTGGGACGCTCCCACCACCAAGCCTACGCCTATATGCTCACACCACACCCGAAAATCCTCACCAAAGAGGCAGAACAACGGCTGGAGGCAATGAGCACGATCGACAACTTAGGGGCAGGATTTGTGCTCGCCACTCATGATTTAGAGATTCGGGGTGCAGGCGAGTTGCTTGGCAGCGAACAGAGCGGGCAAATTGAATCCATCGGCTTTTCACTTTATATGGATTTACTGGAAAATGCGGTGAAAGCCTTACAGGAAGGGCGTGAACCTACCCTCGATGAAATCACGCAACAGCAAGTCGATATTGAACTACGTGTGCCGGCATTACTGCCCGACGACTATGTGCCGGATGTCAATATGCGGTTATCATTTTACAAACGGATCGCCAGCAGCGAGGATACACAAAGTTTACAAGCCCTTAAAGTCGAGCTGATTGACCGTTTCGGCTTACTGCCGAGTGCGGCGAAAAACCTCTTTCAGATCACCCAATTACGCCAGCTAGCCAAACAGTTGCAACTGAAAAAGGTGGAAGCCGGTCTGCAAGGCGGCTATTTGGAATTTAAACCGAATGCCGCCCTTGACCCGACACGTTTCTTACAGCTCATTCAGCAAGAAAAAAATGTCTATAAATTTGACGGGCCACTGAAATTCAAGTTTACCAAACCCCTTGATAGTGCCGAAGTGCGTTTGAAATTTATCACCGACTTGCTCGAACAACTAACCGCTTAGCCTTGCAAGCGGTCGGAACGGAGACAAAATTAACAAAAACTCGGCAAAAAGTCTGATTTTTAGACTAACACACATTTTTTGCAAATTTTCGTTTGACAGAACGTCTTAAATCGCTAAAATGCACCACATCAAAACGCTACTTACTCAGTAGCGTTTTTTAGCGGGAATAGCTCAGTTGGTAGAGCACGACCTTGCCAAGGTCGGGGTCGCGAGTTCGAGCCTCGTTTCCCGCTCCATTGCCCGAGTGGCGGAATCGGTAGACGCAAGGGATTTAAAATCCCTCGCCTTTCGAGGCGTGCCAGTTCAAGTCTGGCCTCGGGCACCATTTAACATCAAATCTATGCGGGAATAGCTCAGTTGGTAGAGCACGACCTTGCCAAGGTCGGGGTCGCGAGTTCGAGCCTCGTTTCCCGCTCCATTGCCCGAGTGGCGGAATCGGTAGACGCAAGGGATTTAAAATCCCTCGCCTTTCGAGGCGTGCCAGTTCAAGTCTGGCCTCGGGCACCATTCAAAAAATTCGCTATAACATTCCTTTTAGGTTTTCTTAATTTACTTTCGAGAGAATCTAATTATGCGCGTTCAAACTTTCCAAAAACCATTTATTGTTACCGTTATGTCCACAAAAGGTGGTGTAACAAAATCAACTAATGTCGCTAATATCAGTGCATTTTGTGCCGATCACGGGCTTAACGTTTTGATGATTGATACCGATACACAACCCACATTATCTTCTTACTATCACATCAAACAACAAGCACCTTATGGCTTGTATGAATTGGTAATGCGTGTTAATGATCATGCAAAAATGCGCCAGGCTGATGCAGTAAGATCATCGAAAAGTGATCCACTGCATCTTTTGATAAACTCCTTGTTATTTAAACAGGGAATAACCTGGTATGCTTTGCATGGAAAC